>CALLPZ010000561.1 GCA_938015405.1 uncultured Pseudanabaenaceae cyanobacterium | reverse complement strand
CTCGAGTGAATGAGCTTCATTCAGAGCCTCATTCACTTGATTGTCAGTGGATTGATGGCCCCGCGCTCCGTCGGGAAAAGCGAGTCGGGTTAAGCAATCTGCAAAATTTGTGGCTCCGTACAATACGGCCCGACTGACTGGCAATGCCTTCAGCTGGTTTTGCAAGACTGGGATTAAGTCCTGGGCCGTGGTTCGCGTTTTGGGGTGAATTACGAGTAACCGAAACTGGTTGAGGGTGGCTTGAAACTGTACTTCTCCAGAGCCCAGGTTGGCGGCTTGTTGATAATGCTGGAGAGCCATGTCGGTGTTTTCCAGGGCTTGCTCTGTATTGCCCAGGCTCAAAAGAATGGCGCTTTGCTGAGCCAAATCCTGGGCATCTTTGGCCAATTGTTCAGCCTCGTCCAATGCTGCCTTTGACTTTTGCAGCTCACCAATCCGCCAGTACATGCTGCCTAAGTTCTGTAGGCCGAGTAATCGCAGGGTTGCGGGCTCATGTTTGAAGCGTCTCTCGACCTCTTCTAAGGTGCGTCGCGATCGCCCGTAATACCCCAGACTCTGTAATGCCTGGCTTTGATTGAGTAAACTTCCCAGCTGGCGACGATTATCCTTGGCGGCAGCATAGGCGGTTTCTGCCTGTTGCCAGGCGGCTAATGCCGCTTCGGCATTGCCCTGATAAAAATAAAGGCTGCCTTGGGTATTGAAGGCTCGGCCCAGAATGAGCTGCTGGGAACGCGATGGAGGGAAACGCTGAGTCAGGTCAAGGCTTGGGGATATTGAATGCTGGGCTGCTTGCCAATTGCCCTGCTGTTGTTGGGCTAGGGATAGATAAGTGAGGGTGTAGGCCTGCTCAAGGGATTGGGTCAGCTGGCTGGCCTGCTGAAAGCGTTGAACCGCTTCGGCAAAATGTCCGCTTTGATAAGCGAGTTTGCCTTGCTGCAACTGGGCTTGGGCTGAACCTTGGGCCAAATGATCTGCTGCTTGCCCTGAATCTAGGCTGGCGATCGCTCCAGAGTCCGGGCTTGCTACGGGAGCTACAGTGACCATCGAGCTTCTGGCTTGAACCGGCTGGAGACCCAGTCCAGAAACATTGCTAAGCCAAGGTAGAAAACCAGACCAAGCCAACGTGAGAATCGTCGCGATCGCTCCAACAATTCCGTAGCGACTGCGTCTCATCGCCTCCCCCTAAAACCCTAGTGAGTCAGTCAGGATTGCGATTGAGAAATCCTGACGGTAAACGCTAAATTTAGTATATGAGGCTACCACTTCAATCAATCATTGACGATTCGTCAATATATATCCTTCGTGATAGAAGGACATCCTGTATACGGGAAATCCTTTAACTTTTCGCTCCTATGCGCTAAATAACCTGAATCAGGCCTAAATCATTGATTTGGCTAGGGCTAAAGACGATCTGCGGAAGCATATTGCGATATGGGGGTAACCTATTTCAGCGTCTTGTACCTTTAGATTCTGATGTTGGATTCAATCTGAATTTTGTTGGATCTATGACTTTAATCTCAACCTAATCAAGGTTCGTAAAGTTATATCTGGAGTGGGTTTTGGCTATCGTCTTTTTGTCATCGGCTAAATGGCCTTATTCTGGATTCCCCTTGCTTTGGTCTTAGGGGAATCCAGAATCATCTGGGACCTGAAAATTCGGCTAGGCGATCGCCATGGCGCCCTGTTGGGCCACCAATTGCTCAAATTGAGTGACTGATTCATCCACAATCATCAGGCTCTCTTTCCAGAATTGGGGCTTCCGAATGTCCTGCTGCAAATGTTGCAGGACAACTTCTTCTGCGGTCAAGCTGCCAGTGTCTCGAAGCAGGTTGGTGTAGAGGTCATTAAAGGCATCACCGTACTTCTCTTGCTGAGCATAAATGCCCAGGCTAAACAGATAGCCAAATAGGTAAGGGTAGTTATAAAAGCCCAGTCCAGAGATGGAAAAGTGGAGCTTGCTGGCCCAGAACAGATCGTCATATTCCGAGAGGCTGTCTTCGTACCAATGCTGCCAGCTATTGGCCATCATCGGCTTGAGCTTGTCGGCAATGACATAGCCGTCCTTGCGAGCTTCTACCAAGCGCTTCTCAAACTCAAAGCGGGCGGGGATGTTGAGTAAAAAGACCGCTGCGCTGTCGGCATTTTGCCAGGCAATCTCAAGTTGCTGAGCCGGGTCTTTGGCTTCCTTGAGCAGGGCATCACGCACTAGAGTTTCTGCGAAGATGCTGGCGGTTTCGGCCAGGGTCATGGAGTACCAGGTCTTCATCATGGGCAGGTCGCGCATGACCCAGTTGTGCCAGGCATGGCCCAGCTCATGGGCCAGGGTCATGACGTTGTTCATCGTGCCCTCGTAGGTGAGGAAGATGCGAGGCTCCCTTGGGCTCCGGAAGCTAGTGCAGTAGGCACCAGTGGTGCGGTTGGGCGTGGGGGCACCGTCGATCCAGCCTTTCTCGGCCATCATCACTGCAAAGTCGCCCATGGCCGGGGTGAGGCGGTTGAAGGCCTTGGCAATGAGGGCGATCGCGTCATCAAAAGGAATATTCTCTTCTCCACCTGCCGAAGGAGCCGGCGCAAACAGATCCCAAGGTGCCATCTGCTTGATTTCTAGCGCCTGGCCCATGGCCTTAAGGGCACGCTGACCAATGGCGCGATGTTCGTAGGTGGTGTCCATCAAGGCATTGAGGGTCTCACGCTCAATCCGGCTCTGGTGGCAGCTCTTGTCTAGGTAATGCAGTTCGCGGATGTGGCTACGCTGGGCGGTTTCTTCTAAGCGCCAGCCGTTGATGGCGTTGAGGATGCTGGCCACGGAATCTTCCCGGGTGGACCAGGCGCTGCGGATGGCAGTCCAGGCGGCTTGGCGGGTGCTGCGATCGCTGCTGCTGGCAAGGTTGGCGGCTTTGGCTAGGCCCACGATTTCCCCATTGACCTCGCACTTGAGGCTGCCCGCTAGGTCGTCATAGAGGTTGCCCCAGCCATGGAGACCTGTTACTCCCAGGCCGGTAATTAGCTTTTCCTGCTCCACGCTGAGCAGTTGATCCTTGAGACGGCGAGCGTGGGAGATGGAAAAGCTGCGTTCTTCCAGTTCTGGTTCAGCTAGGAGCTGCGTAATAAAGTCGTCGCTAGCCCGAACCAAGAAGACATCCAGGGGAGTGCTGGCTTGGGAGAGTGCTGCACCCACCTGTTGAAGCTTGGGCATCCAAGTGTTGGCCTGGGCATCTTGGGAATCGACGCTGAGGATGGAAGAGATAAAGGTGCGAACGTTACCAAGGCGTTCCAGGATGCTGACTTCCTGGCTGTGGATGGTCTTAACCTTGGAGATTAAGTCAGGGATGTCGCTGGGGGGCAGGTTCTCTGCCGTGGCAATCAGCTCACCAAAGATTTGGCAGGAGGCCTCTAACTCTGAGATGTCTGCCTGGAGCTGTTCGATCGCAGTGGCAATGCGGGGATCATCGCTACCACTAAAGAACTGTTGGTTATCCCAGGTTTGACGCAGTTGAGGCATGGTGATGTGCTGACGAAGGGCGGAATGGAGGTTGAGACTGGATAGTCTATCGGCACTGACTTTGAGTGCATTTGCTTAATGTACAGCGCATCACGAAATCGCGCAGAGCAGCCTTAGAGCTGCACTTGTGCTGGAGGGTTTGTTTAGCGATTTGTTGAGAAAACGGCCAGATATTCCAGTCTCTCTAGCCATCGCTCTAAGCTATGCAGAGGCTGAATTTCAGCAAAATCTAAGTTAATAGAGATAGATTCTTAAAATTCTCGTAGGAGAGTTCTTCCTGGACCTACCTGCGATCGCGGGGGGCGATTTTACCCACCTAATAGACGTCTTGCACGAATGAAAATTCGCCCTATCCCTGACTTCTCGCTCTGGGGGGATGAAAGTCCTTCTCACCCCGTTGAGAAGGAGGATTTGGGGAGAAGGTCAGCCTTGCCTTGATGCGAGGGGTCTAATGTTTTCTCACTTCTGTATAACGACAGAGCGATACCTGCCGTGAATCATCCCTTGCAATCCTACTCACCTGAACAAATGGCTCCCTCACCCATGCGGCGCAATCTGCTGCTCGGGGCAGGTCTCCTCGGTCTTGTGCTCACAGCCTGTGCGCCGGGCTCCTCTGCAGACCAAAAGCTAACACTGACGGGCTCCAGTACCGTGGCTCCCCTCATTGGTGAAATTGCGAAACGCTATGAGGCAGAGAACCCCGGTGTGCGCATCGATGTGCAAACGGGCGGCTCTTCTCGGGGGCTCGCCGATGCCAGTCAGGGCCTTGCAGATATCGGCATGATTTCTCGGGGGCTCAAGGCCGAAGAGACGGACGAGTTCCAAGGCTTCGTCATTGCGAAGGATGGCATTGGCCTGATTGTCCATGCAGATAATCCGGTGGCAACGATTCGCGATGACCAAGTGGTGGATATTTTTACGGGGCAGATCAATGCCTGGCAGGCTTTGGGAGGAAGCCAGGCTCCCATCACGGTGGTCAATAAAGCCGAAGGTCGTTCCACTTTGGAGTTGTTCCTCAAGTATTTCGAGCTAGAGAACAGCCAGGTTCAGGCAGATGTGATCATTGGCGATAACCAGCAGGGCATCAAGACCGTGGCGGGTAACCCTGATGCTTTGGGCTATGTGTCGATTGGCGCTGCGGAATATGACATTGCCCAGGGAAGTCCGATTAAACTCTTACCCGTAGATGGTGTTGCGGCAACAACAAATGCCGTTCAGGATGGCAGCTTTCCCCTTTCACGGCCACTCACCCTCGTTGTGACCGAGCCCCCCACGGGCCTCGCTGAAGACTTTATCAACTTTGCCCAATCCGAGCAGGTCCATGACATTGTTCGAGCCCAAAACTTCGTCCCCGTCAACGCTAGCCTCGCCCAGGCAAAGCAAGAAACAGAGCCAGCGGCAACGGCGAATTGATGGCGCATTGATTTGGGGATTGAGAGGGGCGGCCGCGATCGCGGCCACTTTACTGCTCTGGATTGCCTGCTTTGTTGTGGCTGAGGCTTGGCCCGCGATCGCGGCCGTTGGTATCCGCTCATTTGTTGCGGATACATCCTGGCATCCCACGACTGGACAATACAATCTCTGGCCCATGCTGGTGGGAACGCTTATCGTCAGCCTGGGGGCCGTGGGCCTGGCGATTCCCCTCGGGCTGGGCTCCGCCTTGTTTTGTCAGTTCTATGCGCCGCCGCTCATTGCCAACCTCTATCGCCGATTAATTGAATTGCTGGCTGGCATTCCCTCCGTGGTTTATGGCTTCTGGGGCTTGGTGACCCTAGTGCCCCTGATTGGTCGCTTGCATCCACCAGGACCTAGCTTGTTGGCTGGGGTCATTATCCTGGCGCTGATGATTTTGCCGACCATTGCCCTCACTGCCGATGCCAGCTTTGAGCAGGTGCCGAAAAGCTACCGCCAGGGAACAGAGGCCTTGGGCTTTTCCCGCTGGGGGACGGTGTGGCGAGTGATGCTGCCTGCGGCGCGATCGGGTCTAGGCACGGGCATTGTCTTAGCCACGGGCCGAGCCTTGGGAGAGACCATGGCAGTGCTGATGGTTTGTGGCAATGTGGTGCAGGTACCGGATAGCCTATTTGCCCCCGTGCGGACGTTGACGGCCAATATTGCCTTGGAGATGGCCTATGCCTTGGACTTGCATCGCTCGGCCTTGTTTGTCAGTGGGGTGGTGCTGTTGGCGTTGGTGGCTGGGTTGATTGCAGTGGCGGAAGTTCTGTTTGGGCGGGAGGCGGTGCCTTAAATGCCCCAACGTCAAAACCATGTACCACAACTGTAGGGGCGTACAGCCGTAGGCCCATTTAGCGAAATCCAAGCACAAGCAATGGGGGCGGTGGTCTGAGATGAATCGCAATGGGTTGGGGCCGCTGACGCGAGGGCGCAACCCATTGCGCTCCTACCGCCGCTAAATGTTGAATTAGATGCTTTTACAACTTTCTGATGCAGACTTCTTCTTCTTCTAAACCTAGGCTCGATTGGGCCGCGATCGCCATCTGGAGCATCGCTACTCTTATCACCGCGACCTTTTGCATCATTCTCCTCGATATTCTCTGGCATGGCCTGGGGCAAATTTCTTGGGAATTCCTCATCACTGCCCCAGCCAATGCCGGGCGAGACGGCGGTATCAACTCCATCCTCGTATCCACCGGGCTTATTCTGCTGGTCTGCCTCAGCGTTTCCATTCCCCTGGGGGTTGGCACCGCCATCTTCCTGGCAGAATTTGCTCGTAACAATCCCCGCTTTAGCCGTTGGGTGCGTCGCAGCTTGGATAGTCTGGCTGGCGTTCCATCGATTGTGTTTGGTCTGTTTGGCTATGCCTTCTTCGTCCAGCGACTGGGCCTGGGGTTCTCGATCCTTTCCGGTGGCCTCACCCTGGCCTGCATGGTGCTGCCTATTCTGATTAGATCGGCAGAGGAGGGCTTTCGGGCGGTCCCCGATGGCTATCGCCTGGGGGCTGCTTCCTTGGGGCTGTCCCGTTGGGGGACGCTGTGGCAGGTGCTCTTGCCTTCGGCCTTGCCGGGCCTGGTGGTGGGATTGGTCTTGGGGATTGGTCGTGCCATGGCGGAGACGGCGGCCTTGATTTTTACCAGTGGCTATGTGGATCGGATGCCGGGGTCCCTGTGGGATTCGGGGCGATCGCTGTCCATCCACATTTTCGACCTCTCGATGAATGTGCCGGGCGGAGAGCAGCAGGCCTATGGCTCGGCACTCGTGTTGATTTTGCTACTGGTGGTGATCAATAGCTTGGCCAGTTGGATTGCCCGGCGGTATCGCTTGGGGCAGCAAGGGCGGTAGGGTTGAGCCTGGGCAGAACTGAGACGAGCAGCTATTGTTTGCGGACGAAATTAGTCCATCTCTGATAATTTGTGTTTCCTTGTTGACGCTATGACCGCTTTGGATTCTTCGACTCCCAGACAAGCTAGTGGGCCTGCTGATGCCCCTGAGACTGCTCCATTGATTCAAGCAGATTGTCTGGGCTTGCGGTATGGCAAGAAGGTGGCCTTTGCAGATGTGAGTTTAGGGATTCGGACGGGAGAGATTACGGCGATCGTCGGCCCCTCAGGCTGCGGCAAGAGCAGCTTTTTGATGTGCCTCAATCGGCTTACGGATCTGGTACCAGAAGCCGAGGTGACGGGGCGGCTGCGCTGGGGGGATTGGGACCTATTACACCCTAAATTAGACACCACTAGCCTGCGTCGCCGGGTGGGCATGATTTTGCAAAAGCCGAATCCATTTCCCCTCTCGATTTGGAAGAACCTGGCCTTTCCCCTCGCGGAGCATGGCATTAAGCGGCGGGCAGAGCAGCAGCAGCGAATTGAGCTTGCTTTGCAGGAAGTGGGGCTCTGGGATGAAGTGAAGGATCGCTTGAAGGAGTCTGCGCTTCAACTCTCCGGGGGACAGCAGCAGCGACTCTGTATTGCTCGGGCGTTGGTGTTACAACCTGAAGTATTGCTGATGGATGAGCCTTGCAGTGCTCTGGATCCGATCTCCAGTCGCCGGGTAGAGGAGCTCGTACAAGGAATGCGGGGACGATATACCGTGGCGATCGTCACCCATAACCTGGCCCAAGCGAAGCGATTGGCAGATCGGACGGCAGTGTTTTGGACAGAGGCAGGCGTTGGCAAGCTCATTGAGCTAGGGCCGACACAGCAAATCTTTGAGCAACCCCAGCATCCCCTGACGCGAGACTATGTCAGTGGTGTGCAGGGCTAGTGGATTTTGTGTTTTGCGAGCTCGCTGATGAACGCCTATTGAGGGGGCGCGATGAGGCTCCTCATCAGCAGGCATCCATCAGCGGCAGAGGGCGGTGTTATGGAGTTGAAGTTTGTCGAATATGGGAGCGAGGCCTATCTCGCCGCCGCGAAGCTTCGCTATCGGCTGTTTTATCAGCCCCATGGTCTTGATGAAAGCATTGTCCAGACTGGGGAAGATGCCCAGGATTGCCATGTCGTGATTGAGCAGGATAGCCAAGTCCTAGCCTATGGACGGCTGACCCAAGCGGGGGAGCAATTTTCGGTTTATCAAATGGTGGTAGAACCTGCTTGGCAAGGACAGGGCTTGGGCAGATGGCTCTTAAAGACTTTGGTTGATGTTGCAGAGCAGCGTGGGGCCCAGTCCGTTCATTTGAATGCAAGGGTCAGCCAGATGGGATTCTACGAGCGACAGGGGTTTGAGCCAGCGAGTGAGGTGTTTGCTTCGGTGAGCACTGGAGTCCCCCATCTCAAAATGGAGAGGCGGCTTAAAACGGATGCCCCATGAGTTTGCCCCTGCCTGGACGACCATCCAGCCGGTTCCATGGAATGGAGTCAGAAGAGGTCGAGGCTCAAGGCTCCCTTAGCTAGTCGTAAAGACCATATCTGCATGGCTCAATAAATCGAATAATTTCCATACAGAACCTTTACGCAATAATCACTGCATTTTCCCGGGTTATAGGAGTATCAATGTGTACAGAGAAGTATGAAAGCTCAACCCGTCATCTATCGAATTTCTTATAGCGTGCACGATGAGGTGGTGCGCCCACTGCCTCAATTCTATTTCTACGTGTATGCCTGTAGCGAGCAGCAAGCACTTGCGAAGCTGAACGCCTATGCCGAAGCGGAAGACATTGACTATCGCAGCGTGGCGGTAGGCTATACGCTTCCGGCCAAGGAGTTGCCGGAAGAAATTGAACTAGAAAGCTTAGAGGAAGGCCATGCCGTGGAGCGGGAAGTCCCATCCCCTATTCAGGTCCAGAAGATTCCCGCTGTGGCATAGGCTATTTCGCTGTCATTTAGATGGCGAAATAACGACTCATTCAGCTATGAAATGGCGACTGAACAAAGTCTTCCTCATTAGAAGATCCTGTTGCTTTGAAAGTTAACTTTTATAACGTTTAACTTACTGGGATTTGCGATCGCCTGGCTAGGAAAAACGGCTCGTTTTGCGATTAGAACAGGTCTTTTTTACCACGCAGTTTGCCAAACGAACGCACCGCATCCCCTTGCTCCATGGCTGCCATCACCGTTGGCTGATCCCAGCGCAAAAACGGATTGGTTTGTTTCTCCAGGCCTAGTAGCGAAGGCACCGTCGCCTCATCCCGCTGCCGCGCTGCCTGAACCTGGGTAAACCTGGTCCGTAAATCCTGATTCGCAGGTTCCACTGTCACCGCGAACTTGAGATTGCTCAACGTATATTCATGGGCACACCAGACTCGAGTGTTGTCCGGGAGCTGCCGCAGCTTGCCAATGGACTCCACCATTTGGGCTGGCGTCCCTTCAAATAGCCGCCCACAGCCCCCGGCAAAAATGGTGTCCCCGCAGAACAGTTCCCCTGGCTCACCATCTGATGCGGGGGCAAAGTAATAAGCAATATGTCCTCGGGTATGGCCTGGAATAAAGAAGATCTGGGCCTGGCGATCGCCAAATTCAACTCGGTCCCCTTCGTTTAAATAGTGCTGTTGTCCTGGAATTCGTCCCTGATCTTCTGCTCCCCCATAGACCACGGCTGCGGGAAAGGCCTTGAGGAGTTTGCGATTGCCGCCCACATGGTCACTGTGGTGGTGGGTGTTGAAAATGGCGGTGAGCTTGGCACCGAGCGCTTCTAGTTTCTCAAGTACGGGACCTGCCACTGCTGGATCCACCACTGCGGCTGTGTTCGTCTCACTGTCGTGGAGTAGAAAAACATAGTTGTCCGACAGGACGGGCAGGCGGTGGATTTGCATGGAAGTGGAAAACGAGACGGCATCAAATTAGCGCAGCTCTCTTTAGCTTAGGCCCTTCTAGCCCTCCGCTAGCTGCAAGGTGATGGAAGGCTAGAAGGGCGCGGCACCGAGGCTGTTGGAGAAATATATCCAATTTGATGAGAGCGAATGATTCAACCGCTCGAGCTGCCGATTTGATTATTTTTTCTCAGAAAGTATTGAAGCTTCCATCCTGTGACAATTCTGATTCGAAGTAACTTAAGGCTTTCGAACTTCAAATAACCTTACTTCTGTAACAACTGATTCCAAAAATAGAGGGCAGAAATCTCCAGCCCAGCCCAAATAGACAAAAAACAGTTCCCTAAAGTCAAATATGTCACTTCGGTACTCTCCTGAAGCCCGTTTGTAAAATCAATGAACCATGGCATATTGAGCCTATGGGGCTGTGCAACTGTTGTGATTTCCTGATTTTGCTTGGGCGCGACTTGCTTTTAGCCAATGCTGCTGGGACTGAAAGCAGAGCTGATAATCAGGGGATATCGAATGAGCATTTCTCTTTTTCTCTCTATAGAGAATCAATATGAATCTTTGCGCCGAATGAACACCGTTTCGATGATGAACGTTATGAGTCATCAAATCGAAGATCAGGTGATTAATCATCAGATTCCGGCTGATTTCTTTGCTGGCTTCCAACGATTTTCTCGGTTTCCCGATCAGCTCCGTCGCTATGGTCGTCTGGGAGCTGTTTGTCGTCGGGTCCATGTTCTGGGGGTTGCCGATTGCCAGCCCCCGACAATCTCCGGGATTGAATTTATGGAGCTAGCGCCTTCTTCACAGCTCGCTCAGGAATGGTTCCTTTTAGTCAATACTGCTGATTTTTGGGCGACCTTGGTGGCACGTGAAATGCCAGGTCAGGACCCCATCACGAAAAGTCGTCGCTTTGATGCGGTTTGGTCCTACGACGTCGAAGTGGTGGAGCGTATTGCTCTTCTGGTCTCGCAGATTATGGAAAAGCCATATCAGCCCGTGCGCGATCGCAACTACACCCAGCAGAATTTCCACATTACTGAAATGAACAGTCGCATGACAGAGCGACTGGAAAAAACGGACTTACTCAGCCAGCGTCGCTGGTCCTGTCTCAAAACGCTCAAGGCCATCTCGGCTTTGCCCACCAAAAATCTCTTGCTCTTTCTCCAAGAGGCCTCCCAGGTTCTGTTGAATATTTTTGGGGCTGCGAGCGCCAGCATCACGATGAAGATGAGTGACTCAACTTATCGAGTGGTGGTGGCTGCGGGAGAGGCTATGGGAGAAGGGTGGACGCTACAACTCTCTGAGGGGATTAGTGGACAGGTGATGCGGGAACAGCGCTCTGTGCGAATCCAAGACACCAATCAGTCCCAGACCTCTGATGCACTCTTTCCCAAAGCACGCTGCCTGATTGCAACACCCCTCGAAAATCGCAGGCTACATGGTGCGATCTCCCTGGGGCATTCCTTGCCTGAGGGCTGGAACGATGAAGATCTAGAAGTATTGGAGATGGTGTCGCGTTTACTGGTGGTCCAGCTAGAGCAAATGCTAATCCTGGCTAAAAATCAGACCAAGCAGCCGAATAAGTCTGTCGCGGTCTAAATTCACTGGATTATCCGTATAAACCACCAAAATGGGGGGCGTCCCCGGATATAAAAGCCGCTACATGTAATAGGTTACTGGGAAGCTGTGCCCGGAGAATCGAGCGTTGGATTGCGATCGCTAAATCCTTGTCTCAAGCGCAGTTCAGCCCGCCGATCAGGGAACACTGGCAGTGACCCCCGGGTATGACTCTTTAGGATTATCAGCATCCTGGAGATCGTCACGCCCAATCAAGTGCGGAGCGGCTCTCCCTTGAACGCGAACAACGCCAAGCCCCTGAATGTCACCATCCTTGTCAGCGACCTCTCCGATAGCGGCGCTGGACGCTGGGGTGATGCTGTGCGACCTTTCCTCCTCACCAAGGCCCTCCATAGTCTGGGGCATCGGGTCAAAATTATTGGCTTCAATAAGGATGGCAGTGGCAACCTCAAAAGCTCTGAGCAATTGCCCATCCAGCAAATTCCGGGTGGAATTTACCCCAACTTTTTCAGTTCTGCTCGACAGTTTCTCAAAGCGCTTAAGGATGAGCCTGCTGACCTGCTCTATGCCTATAAGCCCAAGCCCAGCAGCTTTGGCTTGGGGCTGCTGAATCGCCTCAGTAGCAAAACCCCCCTCTTTCTGGATATCGATGACTGGGAGCTGAGCTGGCATGGCGGCGATTCCTATCGTTATCAGGCTACGCCTCGCCAGTTTATCCGTGATCTGCGTTCCGACTGTGCCCTGCGGGAGCCGGATTATCCGGCTTACCTGAAGCAGATGGAAAAGCTGATTGATCGAGCCGATCATGTCACGACTCACAATCAGTTTTTGCAGAATCGCTTTGGCGGAACCTATATCCCTAACGGTAAGGATGTTCACGCTTTCAACCCGGCAAACTATGTGGCCGAGGATAGCCGCGATCGCTTCAATCTCAACGGCTTCCGCACCCTGATGTTCCCCGGTGCCCCTCGCCCCTACAAAGGCGTTGAAGATATCCTCTCCGCCATGGACCAGCTCAACTGGCCTGACCTGCGCCTGGTCATTGTCGGGGGCAGTCCCTACGACGAGTACGATCAGCAACTGCAGGAACGCTGGGGCAAGTGGATTATCAAAATCCCCAAGGTGCCCTATAGCCAAATGCCGGAAGTGATCAGTGCGGCCCATGCCGTGGTGGTGCCCCAGCAGGATGTGCCTGCCGCCCAGGCTCAGTTTCCGCTCAAGCTAACGGATGGGATGGCCATGGCCAAGCCGATCTTGGCAACTCGTGTGGGGGATATTCCCCGCATTGTCGATGACACGGGCGAGCTGGCGGACCCCAGTAATTCGGCCCAGCTAGCCCAGGGGATTGAAGCGATCTTCAGTGACTTGGATGCTGCCAATGCCCGAGGCCTGCGAGCCCGCGAGCGATGCGTTGAGCATTACAGCATTGAGGCCATGGCGCGAACCCTGGCTGAAATCCTACCCGTCAAGACTTGAATTTAGCGCGCCCAAGCGGCCGCTCGCCTCATCTTTTTCCAGCTGCCTTCGCTGTTTCTGCAATTCTCTCCATCGCAACCCATGGCTTCCTCTCCCACAGAACTCCTCATTGAAGTCTCTAAGAAATATCCATGGCGAATTTTGCCGAGTATTTTGCTGGGATTTGCCGCCGCCATTTTCAATGGTTTTGGCATGACCTTGATTGTTCCAGTGCTGTTGGCCTGGATTGGTTTGGGAGACAAAATTGATCTAGGGGGCAATGGCATTCTGCAAGTGCTGCTGGCTCCCTTCGATGCCTTTCCTGAAGAGCATCGTTTGATCGCGATGACGGCAGCAACCATCCTGCTGATCTTCCTCAAAAATGCAGCGACCTACGGCAGCATGTTGGCTTCTGCGACGCTCTCCCGCCGCGTGACCTCAGATTTCCAGGAGCAAGGCATTGACCTGGTGCTGGATGTGGATGTGGATTACTTCTCCAAAATGCAGGTGGGGGATTTGATGAATCGCCTGGGGGGAGAAATGAACCGGGCGACCCTGGCCATTACGGGGGCGGTTCAGCTCTTTATTGCCTGTTCCACGGTGGTGGTTCTCATGGGGGGATTGATTTCCATTGCCCCGATGGTCAGCATGGTGACCCTGTTGGTGTTCCCCATTTCAATTTTGCTGAATCGCGGCTTGATTGTTAATTCCAAGCGCTTTAGTAAGCAGCTCTCCTCCGTGAATGAGCGCTACTCCGGTGGCTTGGTTGAGCTGCTCACAGGCATGCGCCTGGTGCGTTCGACGGGCAACGAAGGTCGGGAGCGGGGCCGTTTTCTCGGGCTGATTAAAGAGCGAGAGCGCATTGATCTGTTTGCCAAGGCCAACACAGGGGTGATTGGTCCCCTGGCGGAATTCTTCAACATTCTGGCCCTGTTTGCCATTGTCATCGCCAGCCGCATGATCTATGCGGGGGACTTGGTTCTGCTCTCGACCACGTTGCCCATTTACATGGCGTTGATCTTCCGCATGTTGCCTTACCTGGGGCAAATCAATGCAGCGCGGGATGTCCTGGCCCTGGCCTCCTCTCCCTTGGAAGTGGTGAATGACATGTTGCGCCGCGACAACAAGAGCTTTATGCCCTTGAACCATGAGGCTTACCCCGGCCTACAAAGCGATATTCAATTTCAAAATCTGCACTTCGGCTATCCCGGTGGCGATGATCTGGTCCTGCGCGGCATTGACCTGACCCTGCCTAAGGGGACAACCCTGGCTCTGGTGGGCTCTTCCGGTGCGGGTAAATCGACCCTGGCAGAACTCTTGCCCCGCTTTTATGACCCCAGCGGTGGCCAGATCATCATCAACGATCGCGATCTGCGCGACTACGATCTCTCTGCCTTCCGCAAGACCCTTGGCATTGTGAGCCAAGAGACCTTCCTGTTTAACAACACCGTGCGCTATAACCTGGCCTACGGTCGCCCCGAAGCGACGGATGCAGAAATCAACGATGCGCTGCATCGAGCCAATGCCTATGAGTTTGTCCAGAACCTGGCAGAGGGCTTGGATACTGTGGTAGGCGATCGCGGCATTATGCTCTCCGGTGGCCAACGCCAGCGCCTCGCCATTGCCCGTGCCCTGGTACAAGACCCTGAGATTTTGATTCTCGATGAAGCGACTAGCGCCTTGGATACAGTGTCAGAGCGCTTGGTCCAGGCAGCGATCGATGAGTTGAGCCGTGAGCGCACGACACTGGTGATTGCTCACCGCCTGTCCACGGTTCGCAAGGCTGATCAGATTGCGGTGTTGGACAAGGGCCGAGTGGTGGAGCTAGGGAATCACGATGAGCTGCTTGCCATGGGGGGACTCTACAGCGAGCTACACAATATGCAGGCTGCTAAGACCACAGATGCGGATGCTGCTGATGAGCAGGAAGCGACTGATGGGCAGTCTCCCTTGGGAAACGAGGAATCTGAACCAGCGGAATTGGGGCAACCCGTCGGAAACGAGGCCTTGCTGAAGGCTGAGCCATTGGAGGGAAGCGCTGAGGCGATAGAAAGATCTGAGGCAGTCATTGCCCGCCAAGCTGAACAAGCTGTGATTGATCGCCTTAAGCTGGTGCCCATGTCCTACGAGACCCGCTCGATTATGACGGCGATGATTGGCTCCCTGGGCTTACTGGCTGAAAACTTGGTAGAGACCGAAGAAGAGCGTCATGAGCTGTCTCAGGATGCCTAT
>CALLPZ010000560.1 GCA_938015405.1 uncultured Pseudanabaenaceae cyanobacterium | reverse complement strand
GGCTCATTGTGGCAGGCATCGAGAATGGCCTGAGCGATCGCGCCAAAGCCTGGTAGCTCCAGCAGTTCACCAAAGCCAATAAAGACTTCGGCTTGGGCGTGGAGCTCCCCCAGAACCGGAAAGTTTTCGGGATTAGCGGCAACTTCTTCGAGGTGGGCAATGCCTTGCTCCACATCGATTTCAAAAATCGAGGTCACCATGTCGATTCCCAGGTCCGAAGAGCTAGGAATGTAATTGTCTGCCTGTTTGAGGACATCAGCACCGAGCTTGTCTTCCAGCGCCTCAATAATCGGCATCGCTGTCGCCAGGGCTGCCTCAGGGTCGTGGCTGCCCGTTTCAATCTGCTCGTTGAGGGGGTCCTTGAGACAGTCAAAGCCATCAAGGAGCAGGCCCTCTAGCTCATCGTCAATTTCCACGGTTTCGTCATAGAGCGCCCGAAAGGCGGTCTCCATGCGATGGGAAATGGTCTTGATTGCTTCTAGCTCGACGCTGGCGGCGCCACCCTTAATTGAGTGGGCTGCCCGCATGACCGCATGGACCGTATTGGCTCCGCGATCTCGCCGCAGCTCCAAGATTCCGTCTTCAATGATTTGAAGGAGTTCGGCGGCCTCTTCAATGAAGAATTGATAGGCCTTGTCATGGATATCAGGATTGACAGACATAGGTTGCGGAGCCTTGGACGGCGATGTTGGCGGGAAACAAAACGGACAGGGACGGTGAGCGAAGAGCGGCTGTTAGCTCACCTTGAACTGGGCGACTTCCGCTTGGAGCGCCTGGGAAACATCCACCAGTTGTTGGAAGGACTCAGACACGTGGCTCGCCTCTTGGGAGGTGTTGCGCACCAGCTGGGCTACATCGGTGATGATGGCTGCGGTGGCATCGGAGGTTTTGGTCTGGCTTTCTGTGGTTTGAGCGATGGCGCTAACCAACTGATTCACCTCCGCACTGGCGGCGGTGATTTGGTTCAGGCTGGCGCGGGTTTCTTCCACCAGTTCCATTTGTTTGGTCACCTGGTTGTTCTCCACCTCCATGGCGGCGATTACATCCTGGGTTGCCATTTGAATGGTGTTAATCACCGTTTCCACGTCGGCGGTGGCCTGGGCGGACTGGGCTGCCAGGCTTCGAACTTCATCGGCAATGACCGCGAAGCCTTCCCCTTCATCACCGGCTCGGGCCGCCTCAATGGAGGCCTTCATCGCCAGCATGTGGGTCTGGGCTGCGAAGCCACTAATCAATCGAATCACGTTGGAAATTCGCTCAGAGGCGATTTCCAAACTCTGCATCTTCTGAGTGGTTTCTGACACAGACTCGCGAATACTTGCCATGCCTTCCACGGTACGAACCATGGCCTGCTCACCCGTGCTTACCGTGGCTTGGGTTGTATCTACAATGCTGCGGGCTTCCTGGGCTTGAGTCGCCAGTTGTTGCACCGACTGGCTCATGGCCTCAATGTTGCTGAGGGAGCCTGTGATTTTCTCAGCCTGGGCGAGAGAATCCTGGGCGAGCGTTTTGACCGCGATGTCATTGGTTTGGGCAGTGATGGTCACCTGACTGGATACTGCTTGCACCTGGCCCACAATTTTGCGCAAGCTTTCAACCGTAGCGTTGTAGGAGTCGGCGACGGTACCGATTTCATCTGGGGTAACCTTGGCTCGGACGGTTAGGTCGCCTTGGGATACTGGATCCACCTCTTGGAGTAGCTCTAGGGCTCGGCGTTGGAGGGTCTCTTTATCCTCACGAATGAGCTCCTCTGCAATGCGTTGCTGTTCAACCAGGGTGACGTAGCCAATGGCAGCGGCGACTCGGTCTGCCAGGGCTTCCATAAATTCAATTGTGGATGCTTGCCAGTTACGGGTGCCTTTGCAACTGTGGGCTACTAGTAGGCCGTAGAGGGAGCTTCCACTCACCATCGGAGCAATGACGCTGGCTTTGACCTGTAGTTTGTCCAGAAGCTCCAGGTGAGGACCACTGAGGTTCGCACGGGTTACGTCAGGGTTGATTTGAATCTCACCCTGGAGATAGTCTTGCAAACGGTCCGCAGGAATACAGCTATCGCTAATACCCAGCTCAATGGTGGAGGGATATTGGGGCTGTCGAGCTTCGTAGACGACCCGTCCTTCCTCGGTGGTAGAGCCGCAGCGGTAGACCACGAGACGGTCCAGTTTAAGCTGCTTACGGCTCTTTTCGAGAATGTCCGTTAAGCCTTCTGTGATGCCGTGGCTATCGAGAGAGCGTAGGTTGGCCACCTCGGTCAGAATCTTGTTCTGCCAGAGCGCGGTTTGTAGACGAGCCTCTTTGCTCTCTAGGCTGGCTGCCAGATTGTTCATGTTGAGCGAGAGCAGTCCGACTTCGTCTTTGCGAGTTGAATCACTGAGACGGAGGCCGCGATCGCCTTTACCCAGTCGCTCCATGAAGCCAGACAAACGCTTGAGCGGTTTCACCAAGGAACCCGCTGCTGGCAGGGCTAGTAGGGTAGACAGCAGAATCATGCCGCCCCCCATGCCGTAGGCCAGGAGTTGCTGGGTGCGGAAGCGAGATTCAACATCCTTGAGCGATTGCCCCAGGTAGGTCATACCCACCGGCTTTGCAGTGGCCTCATTGATGGCCTTGTGGTCATAGATGGGGCTGTAATACTGCAAGTAGGTGTGACCATCGCGCTGAGTCTCTTCCAAGTACTCTTCGCCCCGGCCAAAGACTGCATCAATGGCTTCGGCAGAAACAGCAGCCTGGGTTTGACGAGTCGTCCCGCTTTCTCCGGCTTCGGTGGAGAGCACGAGCTGTTGGCCATCAAACACAGCTGCGCTGGAGGCGTTGTAGCGTAGCTTGAAGGTGTCCGCCAGGATGGTGTTGTTATTGACGATTTGGCCGGTGATGACCGCACCTCGGGTGCTGCCATTAATCAGCACGGGGCTCACGGATAGGGCGGTTAGCGTTCTGCCATCCCGAGAAACGGTTTGACTGCCCTGCTGCAACTGGGGTGAGAGTTTCAACCCCTCGGTGAGTTCGGCAGAGATGCTTTCCACGCCAGAGGCACTGAGGCCGCTGGACAGAACCTTTTGCACCATGGGCATGCTGCGTAGGTCTTGGCCTAAGGGCGCTTGGACCGGAATGGTTTGTACCGCATCTAGGGCCTGGGCAACATCCGTTGGGATGGGTTGGTTGCCGTTGAGGAGGCGAATATCCTGGGCGATACTGCGACCCTTGATGTCCACCACAATCTGGAAGTTCATTGCCGTTTCCGGCTCGGTGAACGGATCCAGTGCAATCAGGCTTTGTAGATCGGCGCTGTTGTCCCCGGGGTTGCTGGGGTCAATGCCACTGGCTTGGACGAGGCGAGCCAGGTTAGAGGAACGACTACTGGCTTCGGTTTCGGCCCAGAGAACGTATTCCTCGCGGAAGGCATTGCCTTGCTGAGTGGTGAATTCCTTGGCATCGCTGATGGCGCGGCTTTTGTTGAGGGCCACCAGACTTTGGGTGACGGTCACCGTGGGGATGGTCGCACTGACGATCATCAGCACGGCGAACTTGTTGCGCAGGCTGAGGTTGGCCCAGCGCTTGCCAAAGCGTTGGCCACTGCTGGCTGTTCCAGGCTTGGAGGTAGCTGCTGTTTTGGCCGAAGCCTGCATGCGCGATCGCAGACGCTTGGATTCGGTGGCGGAATAGTAGCTCAGCTCCTTCATTTCCAGGGGCTCATCCCCTAGGAAGGCCTGGCTGGAAGATGCCTGGGAAGGGGGCGATTCAGTCTTTGATTTCCCAATACTCGATGGCGCAGGGGGGGGAGCCGGTAGGTTCCTTGAGGTCGGCGCTATCTGGATTTCAGTATTGTCATCCTGAGTGGGAATAGGAGCGGGCGTTGGGGTCTGGGTCATGGGAATCGCTCACGCGACGGCAACAGCAAAGGAGGTTCAACGGAATAAATCTAGAAGTGGGCCTTACTGGACCTTGAACTGACCAACGCTTGCATCCAGGCTTTGAGCTAAGCCCACGAGCGCCGCCAGGGATGTGGATACCTCGTCCACTGATTCGGAGGTTTGATTGGCAATGCCGACCACGTCCTTCATGACTGTGGAAACCTGCTCAGAAGCAGCAGTCTGCTGACCGGTTGCCTGGGCAATTTCTGCAACCAAGCTTCTGATTTGCTCACTCACTTGGGCAATTTGGGTCAGGTTTTGTCGAGCCGTTTCGACCAGTTGAGTACCGGTAACCACCTGGGCAGTACCGGATTCCATCGCAGCAGATACCTGGTTGGTCTCTGACTGAATCTCAGCCACCAGGGCCTCAATTTCTGCGGTTGCCTGGGCAGACTGACGAGCGAGGGAGCGAACCTCGTCCGCAACCACCGCGAAGCCTCGGCCTTCCTCTCCTGCGTGGGCCGCCTCAATGGAGGCGTTTAGGGCGAGCAAGTTGGTTTGCTCAGCGAAGGAGCTAATCAGGTTCACAACCTTGGAAATCTTCTGAGAAGATTCACCCAAGCGCTTTACTTTCTTCGCGGCTTCGCCCACCGTTTCGCGAATGGCGAAGATACCTTCCACGGTTTTATCCATGGCGGCGTCACCCTGTTCCACTGTTGCGGTGGCTTGTTGCACCGCAATTTCGGCTTGGGCAGCGTTGGTGGCAACCTGGCGAATCGACAGTGCCATTTGCTCAATACTGTCTAGGGCATCTGTGATTTCTTCAGTCTGTTGGTTCGCACCAGAGGCCAGGGTCAATACCGCTGCACCACTACCGGAGGCGGTGTCTACCACCTGGGTTACTGTGCCTTGCACCTGGCTTACAATCCGTCGCAGGCTCTCAATCGTTGCGTTGTAGGAGTCAGCTACGGTACCGATTTCATCCTCGGTTACCTTGGCGCGAATGGTTAGGTCGCCTCGGCTAACGGGGTCCACTTCCATCAGCAACTGCATGACTCGGCGTTGCAGTTCTTCGGTGCGCTCTTTCTCTTGTTCAGCGCTCAATTCTGCTTGACCGCGAGCGGCTTGCACTTCTTGAATCTGTTGCAGAATGGAGAGCTGGGCGGCGATTTGCTTAAGGAAGCTGATGTCGCCATCGCTCCAGTTGCGTCGTTGCTCGCAGTTTTGAGCCACGATGAGGCCTGAGAGTTCTTTGTTGTCCAACAGGGGAGCAACTAGCTCGGATTGAACGCCTAGTTCTTCTAGAAGATTGGCGTAGCTCTCGGGTAGGGTTATCTCTGCGATCGCCCCCATGGCGATGGCCTCGCCTTTTGCCAGTGCCTTGAGAGAGCTGGAGGCGAGTTGGACATTCTCCAGTTCCTGGTCGGCGGCTGAGGGCCAAGCTTCATTCACAGATTCCTGAACGACTGTCAGTTGACCCATGGCGTCCAGACGATAGATCACCAGGCGGTCTGCGGTGATGAACTCGCGGGTCTTGACCGT
>CALLPZ010000559.1 GCA_938015405.1 uncultured Pseudanabaenaceae cyanobacterium | reverse complement strand
ATGTTCAGATTGCATTTGAGCATTGCAGGCCAGTCCTGGGAGTGCGGCAAAACGCTTCTGGGCAATTTGTCGAGCAGCTTCCACCCTGGCTTTGACTAGAGTTGATGATTCTCCAGTGAGGGTTTGTTCTGTCATTTCTTGCGGTTGGAGGCGGTTGACGGCAACCTGTAAATCAATGCGGTCCATGAGGGGGCCGGAGAGTTTTGCCCAATAAAGCTCCCGTTGGCGCGGACTACAGCTACAGGCTTGGACTCGATCGCCGTAGTATCCGCAAGGGCAGGGGTTGGTACTGGCAATGAGTGTGAATTGGGCGGGGTAGGAAACAGACAGTCGGGTTCGGGAAATAGTGACGGCCCCATCTTCGAGAGGCTGGCGTAGAAATTCCAGCACGTTGCGCTTGAACTCGGTCAGCTCATCTAGAAACAGCACGCCGCGATGGGCAAGGGAGACTTCACCAGGGCGGGGGTAGCTGCCGCCGCCCACTAAGGATGGTCCAGAGGCAGAGTGGTGGGGACTGCGAAAGGGGCGATCGCTGACTAAACTTCCCCGTTCCTTCAATAGCCCGCTGACGGAATGGACCTGGGTGACTTCCAAAGCCTCATCGAAACTCAGACTCGGTAAAATGCTAGGCAATCGCTTCGCCAGCATGGTTTTACCGCTTCCGGGTGGTCCCGACAGAACCAAGTTATGTCCGCCTGCTGCTGCGATTTCCAGGGCACGACGAGCATGGGCCTGCCCCTTCACGTCCTGGAGATCGGGGAGGTAGGTCGGGGAAGGGGCGAAGATTTCAGTTGGATGCCCTTCTAAGGGCTGATATTGAGTTGGGTGCTCAAGAAATCGCCCGACTTCCGCGAGTTGATCAAATCCGTAAACTTCCAAGTCTTGGACTAACGCAGCTTCGGCGCCATTGGCGTTGGGCACAACAATACCTCTGAAGCCCATGGCTTTGGCCTTGGCTGCAATGGGCAAAACGCCTGCAATGGGTCGTAGTCCACCATCTAGGGACACTTCTCCTAGGAACAAGAACTCTGAAAGTAGGTGGCTTTCAATTTGCTCCGCTGCAGCTAGAATGCCGACTGCAATGGGTAAATCGAAGCTGGGGCCTTCCTTACGTAGGTCTGCTGGAGCTAGATTGATCACTACACGACGCATAGGGAAGGCAAAACCCGCATTTTTGATGGCGGCCTTCACTCTTTCCTTGGATTCCTGCACGGCTGCATCAGGCAGACCCACAACGGTAATGCCGGGTAATCCGCCAGCTAAGTCCACCTCAACGGTTACCTTGACGGCATCTAGACCTACCAGGGCCGCGCTCCAAATTTTTGCCAGCATGGTCCACAGGGGATAAACAACAGCAGTGATGCCATGACTCGGACGATCGCGCCTTTTGAAAAGCTTGGGTGGCGATCGTGTGATGCTCTAATGGGTCGATAGAGCACATGTACTGCTTAGTTGTAGCAGGCCTCAAAATACTTTGGTTAAGGCAAAGCCCTTGTTAATTTCCCTGTTGAAATGAATAGGGTCTTGGGAACTTCCGTTATAGTCCCACCATGGGTTGAAACGGATTTCCAGGAAGCCCTGGGATGATTAGCGAGACAGCGGTTTATGAGTGATAGCAACGACACTATTTTTGGCAAAATTATTCGGCGAGAGATTCCGGCTGACATCGTTTACGAAGATGATCTGTGCCTTGCCTTTAGAGATGTTCAACCCCAGGCTCCGACGCATTTTTTGGTGATTCCGAAGAAACACATCTCGATGCTGGCTGAGGCGACGTCGGATGACCATGCTGTTTTGGGACATATGCTTCTCAAGGCCAAGCAAGTTGCAGCAGATCTTGGCCTTGAGAAGGGCTACCGTGTGGTCATTATCAATGGTGAAGATGGCGGCCAGACGGTCTACCACTTGCACATTCACGTCCTGGGGGGACGTGCGCTCGCTTGGCCCCCTGGCTAAAATGAGAGGCTCAATGGGTCTAACTCATAACCCGATAAGATTATTCAGACGATACGTTACATAACTTCTCCAAAGACTTGTCTTTTCCTTGTGAGAGAGCAGCTTGTTGCTGGAATTGCTGAAAGCCCCATTGCCAGAGGATAAATGCTCGGTATGGGGCTTTTGATATGAAGCAATTCAGGAAAAGGAGTGAGTTGGCACTGCAATCTCTGATTTTCTTCTGCTTAACAATCTGAGAGGGGTGTTTCTCTGGGCTTAATAAAGCTCTGAAGATAGATTGGGTAAGGATTACTCGCCTTTCGTTACGGCTTCCCTCACCTTGATTTCGAAGAGCCTGACTTCAATCTTGTTTACAAAACTACAAAAACAAGTCATACTCATACCTGTGAGCAAACACTCACATCATTCTTTGAAATCATTCAAAAAACATGACTACCACTCTTCAGAACCGCGAAAGCGCTTCTCTGTGGTCTCAGTTTTGCGAGTGGGTAACCTCCACCGACAACCGCCTCTATGTAGGTTGGTTCGGCGTGCTGATGATCCCTACTCTGCTAGCTGCTACCGCTTGCTTCATCATCGCTTTCATCGCTGCTCCCCCCGTGGACATCGACGGCATCCGCGAGCCCGTTGCTGGCTCCTTGCTGTACGGCAACAACATCATCTCCGGTGCTGTTGTTCCTTCTTCCAACGCTATC
>CALLPZ010000558.1 GCA_938015405.1 uncultured Pseudanabaenaceae cyanobacterium | reverse complement strand
GCTCTCAAAGACAAAGCCCTTGATGCCAGCTGGGCTAGCTTCAACTTCGAGCGCATTACTGCAGAGCAGCCCGAAGGGGCGTTAGCAGGGCTGACCCAGGCGATGACGCCTCCCTTTGGCATGGGCAAGCGCTTTATTTGGCTAGACGAGCCGCCTTTTCTGCAACAGGCTTCTGATACGGTCACTCAGGAGCTGGAGCGTACCCTGCCTCAGCTCCTAGACAGCTCTGTGTTGATCATCACCAGCAAAAAAAAGCCCAATGGTCGCCTTAAGTCCACGAAGCTGCTGCAAAAGCATGCTGAGGTGAAGGAATTTTCCGCCATTCCCCCCTGGAAAACGGATCAAATTACCGACAAGGTCCGCCAGGCTGCCAAGGAAGTCGGCGTCCGCCTGACCCGTGCCAGCGGCGAATTCCTGGTTGAAGCTGTGGGTAACAATACTCGGCAGCTCTACAACGAACTGGAAAAGCTACGGCTATTCGGCAATGGCAGGGTCCGCGATCGCAACTCGAGTGAGGATGGAGAAACGGAACCGCTAGAACTGGAAACGGTAGCGGGGTTAATCACCACAAACACCCAAAGCAGCCTGCAATTGGCCAGCGCCATTCGCATGGGGGACACGGGCAAAGCATTAGAGCTGGTGGCCGACCTGCTGGGGCGCAACGAGCCAGCCCTGCGCATTGTGGCGACCCTGGTGGGTCAGTTTCGTACTTGGCTCTGGGTCAGGGTGATGACCGAAGCAGGGGAGCGGGATGAAAAGGCGATCGCCCAAGCTGCAGGCATTGGCAACCCGAAACGCATTTACTTCCTACGCCAGGAAATCAGCAGCCTCTCCCAACCCCAGCTCCTCAAAGCCATGCCAGTCCTGCTGAGCCTAGAGTCCGAGATCAAAATCGGTCGAGAAGCTGAAGCCACGCTGCAAACCAAAGTGATTGAGCTCTGCCAGATCTGCCGAGGCCGGAGTTAGACAGATCAAAGTCTGAATCAGACTCATTATCCAACCGCCCAAGCAAGTTCTAGGCAAGTTCCCCCATAGTCAAAGAAAAGGCAAAGAAACAATAGGGACATCCCTCCCGTCCTACAATCTCTCAAGCGCATGGATCCCTTGAAGCTCTCAAAGCTCTCCCTCGGGGCTCCCAAGACCCAAGACCTCCAAGCCCCTATGGGTAATGGACCCACGGGCCTTTTTCTCGAGGTGTAGGCTATTTTGAGCCCAGTTAAATTCTGCCCGGGCACTCTTAGGTCCTCTGAGTAGTCTTAAAAAGGGTGTGGTGGTTGTACCTTTTGCCTATCTGATGTCGACATGATGAATTCTTTGAGCTCCAAGAACCTTCGTAATTCCCTGCTGGCCAGAAGGCAATCCGCTGCTCGCTGGCCGATGCGCTGGCTATTGGTCAGCGTCATGGCAACAGCAGGGTTGCTATCCGGTGTAGCTCCAGGTTGGCAAGCCGGTCAGCTAGAGCTGTCCTCAGCCGCCATGGCCCAGTCTAAAAAAACAGTCACGGCAGAACATGTGGCGAATTTTGTTCGGGCAGCCATGGCGATGGAGCCCAAACGTAAGCAAGCTGTGGAAGAAATTCAGTCGGCCATGGGGGCAGTGCCAGCCATTCGCTGCGACAACCGGGAGAGCTTCAATGAGCTAGACCCCGCTGTGCGTAGCGTTGCGATCAACTACTGCAACGAATCTAAGCGCATTGTCGAATCCAGTGGCCTGAGCGTAGAGCGCTTCAACGAAATCCTCATGGCCCAAAAGTCAGACCAAGCTTTGCGCGATCGCATCCAAAGTGAAATCTGCCGTGTAGACAGCAACCTCTGCCGCAAGAAATAAGGCGATCGCGCCAACCGTTTGATCGTTCCCAACCTTCTAGGGTTGCTCCCATACCGGAGCCCTAGGAGGTTTTTGCGATCTAGAGGTTGTTTAAAACCACCCTGGAGTGATCGCTGACACTCTCATACTCCAGCCAATAACTCATAAACTCATACATCCAGGGGCAATTTGCCCCGCCGAGTTCAGCATTCAATCTGAGGCTGAGCCGCAGGAGCCACAAACCGCAAAGCAAGACAGACTGTCAAACCAGGCCGATGCCTCCAGCCGAATCAGTCAAGACAGGAGTTTTCTTGCTCTGATAAAGTTTAAAGCTTACTCCTCCAACACTTAGAGTCTCCGCAGGGCATATCGCCAGGGACTAAGGGAGGAGAGGCCAAGGGGGTTGTCTTCCGAGCGATACCCTACCCGAGGCCGATTTTTAGATACAAATTTTTAAGGCTCAGGACGGGCAAGGACAATTTCCATGGCGCTGGTAGTGCAAAAGTACGGCGGCACCTCCGTTGGCTCAACAGACCGCATTCGCACCGTAGCCCAGCGAGTCGCAAAAACTGCGGCGGCGGGTAATCAGGTCGTCGTGGTCGTCTCCGCAATGGGCAAGAGTACCGACACCCTAGTCGCCCTCGCTGCGGACATTACCAGTCAGCCCAGCCAGCGAGAAATGGACATGCTGCTCTCCACAGGAGAACAGGTTTCCATCTCGTTGCTGACCATGGCCCTCCAAGAGTTGGGCCAACCCGCCCGTTCCATGACAGGCGCCCAAGTGGGAATCGTCACCGAAGCTCACCACACCCGTGCCCGCATTCTGTCGATCAAACCCGATCGCCTACGTCAGGCCCTAGACAAGGGAGAAGTGGTGGTTGTAGCAGGTTTTCAGGGCATGAGTAACCCCAGCCAAGAAGACGGCGATGCCTTTGAAATCACCACCCTGGGCCGAGGCGGCTCCGATACCTCAGCCGTAGCCCTCGCCGCAGCGCTGGGGGCTGACCATTGCGAAATTTGCACAGACGTCCCTGGCATCTTAACCACGGATCCCAGGCTGGTCCCCGAAGCCTCCCAAATGGATGAGGTCACCTGCGATGAAATGCTCGAATTAGCGAGCCTAGGCGCCAGCGTGCTCCATCCCCGAGCAGTGGAAATTGCTCGAAACTACGGAATTCCAGTGGTGGTGCGCTCTAGCTGGACCGAGCAGCCCGGCACCTGGGTCCGCTCCCAACCCGCCGGTCCTCGCTCCCTCGAAGGCATGGAAATTGCTCGCCCCGTGGATGGCATTGAGCTGGATCTGAACCAAGCCAAGGTGGCCCTCCTGCAATTGCCAGATCGCCCCGGCATTGCCGCCACGCTGTTCGGCGAACTGGCTCAGCAGCAACTCCCTGTGGACCTGATTATTCAGTCCATCAATGAAGGTCATACCAACGACATCGCCTTCACAGTCAAGCAAGCCGATCTGGACCTAGCGAACCAAACGGCTGGCCAGGTCTACCAATCCCTCAGCCATGAAGTCAGTGGAGCCGCCAGTCCCCAGCCCAGCGAGGAGGCCATTGTCACCGATGGTGCGATCGCCAAGGTGAGTATTTCCGGTGCAGGCATGATTGGTCGCCCTGGGGTCGCAGCCCAAATGTTCCAGTCCCTCTCCGATGCGGAAGTCAATATCCAAATGATTTCCACCTCAGAGGTGAAGGTCAGCTGCCTCGTCAATGCCGACCAGAGCGATCTCGCCATTGCAGCCCTATGCAAAACCTTCGAGATCCACAGTTCCTCCATTGC
>CALLPZ010000557.1 GCA_938015405.1 uncultured Pseudanabaenaceae cyanobacterium | reverse complement strand
CAAGAAATGACAGAACAAACCCTCACTGGAGAATCATCAACTCTAGTCAAAGCCAGGGTGGAAGCTGCTCGACAAATTGCCCAGAAGCGTTTTGCCGCACTCCCAGGACTGGCCTGCAATGCTCAAATGCAATCTGAACATCTGCGCCGCTGGTGCCAGCTAACAGATACAACCCGCCAGCTATTGGAAGGCGCAATCCGAAAACTGGGACTATCTGCCCGAGGCACAGACCGAATTCTCAAGGTCGCCCGCACGATAGCCGATCTAGCCAATGACGATCAATTAACAACCGCCCATGTCGCTGAGGCCATCCAATATCGAACCCTAGACCGGCAGATGTAAGCCAAAACATTGGAACTCATTACGCAGAAACCAATACTGCCGCCCAAGACAGCCCAGCTAAGCCTCAGGCTCTACCTGCTTTAACTCTTCTAAATAGACGTCACCAAAGTCCAAACCACCAATGGCAGCCTCGTGACGACGCAACTGTCCCTGAACATGAACCCTGTCGCCCAACACCACATCCCGTCGCTGGGTTTGGATCCAAATACGACCCGTCGAATCTTGAATTTCGTAGGCAATGCCATTCAGCAAGGGAGACTGACGCAGGACCTCCCCTTCGACATAGACCTTCTTTGTCTTACCCGCCTTTGCCCAACGGTTCACTCGCACCAGGGGACGGGGGCGATCGCGATCAAAGGGATTGGGCAAATCAGCCACCCAAAGACGTAGACCCGAGGAATCCTCATTGAGTGGCGCACAGCCCGGTGCAGTGCCCAAGACAACGCAGCATAACAATACAGCCAGGGGTCGAGTCGCAGAAAATTTCATAGGTGAGGTGGACAGGGAATAAATGCCAAGGGACTTCAAGACGCTAAAGCTCAGCAGCGATGGGTTATGGAAGTCAGTTCATTCTAGAACCGCAATTCGAAATGAACCGAGCTCACTCCGTAGAGCGCTACATAGATTGAGGACATCAACCACAAAAAGAGGAACGCGATCGCATCAAATCAGAAAGATTTCTATCGCTAAATTCCTCCGAAATGCTCAGGGCGTTAACATCTTGTTCGCATTTCCCATTGGGATCAGATCCTTATGAGAGACTGAAAAGTCAGTGGGTTCCCGCCATGGAACCAGCCAGATTCGGGAGAGGCAAGATGGCTGACGAAGCATCACAAACATTGGCCCAACGGCTAGACGGAAAGGCACTCGCCAACAAGATTCAGCAGGAACTCAAAGATCGTATTACTCCCCTTCAGGAGAAAGCCGGGCGTCCACCGGGCCTCGCAGTCATCATGGTAGGAGACAATCCTGCCAGCGCTGTCTATGTAAGGAACAAGGAGCGCTCTTGCGAGCGAGTCGGCATTGCATCCTTCGGCAAGCATTTGCCCAAAGATGCGACTTTTGAACAGGTCGCAGATCTAATTCATGAACTCAATGCCAACGATCTTGTCGATGGCATCCTAGTCCAGCTTCCCCTGCCGGACCATCTCGACTCCGTTGCCCTGCTCCACCTCATCGATCCAGCCAAAGATGCCGATGGACTCCACCCCGTCAATCTAGGGCACCTCGTGCGTAGCGAAACGGGCCTGCGCAGCTGCACTCCAGCGGGGGTCATGCGCCTTCTAGAGGAATACGACATTAACCCTGCCGGTAAAACAGCAGTGGTTGTGGGGCGTAGCATTCTAGTGGGTAAACCCATTGCTCTGATGCTGCTCGAGGCCAATGCCACTGTCACCATCGCCCACTCCCGCACCCCCGATCTGGCCGCCGTGACCCGTACCGCTGATATCCTGGTGCCTGCAGTCGGTCGTCCAGGTCTCATCACCGCCGACATGCTCAAACCCGGTGCGGTAGTGGTAGACGTTGGAATTAACCGCGTCGACAAACCCGACGGGGGCTCCAAACTTGTGGGCGATATTGATGCCGATTCCGTTCAGGGAGTCGCCAGCTATCTAGCCCCAGTTCCTGGCGGAGTCGGCCCAATGACCGTTGCCATGCTGTTGCATAATACGGTGTTGAGCTATAGCCAGCGTTGTTGTTCATAAGCGGTTCAAGACTATGATGAGTCCCCTCCAAGACGGACGGGTTGACGCCAGTGCAACCCAGGCCCTGGAAGAGCCAACGCAAAACCAGGCCAGCGGTTCCACCGTTGATGCATCGGGCTTTGACCTCGCTGGTTACTTGGCCCAGCAACAGAAGCGCGTGGAAACAGCCCTGGACGGCTCCCTGCCCATGGCTCGCCCGAAGACGATTTACGACTCCATGCGTTACTCCCTGCTTGCCGGGGGAAAACGCCTTCGTCCCATTTTGTGCCTCGCGACCTGTGAGCTGATGGGGGGCCATGAGGCTCAATCCATGCCCACAGCTTGCGCCCTAGAAATGGTGCACACAATGTCCCTGATCCATGACGACCTCCCCGCCATGGATAACGATGACTATCGCCGGGGCAAACTGACAAACCACAAGGTTTATGGGGACGACATTGCAATTTTGGCGGGCGATGGCTTGCTGGCCTATGCCTTTGAATATGTGGTTGAGAATACCCAGGACGTTCCAGCTCCCCAGATCCTCAAGGTAATCGCACAACTGGGCCGCGCCGTTGGGGCTGCCGGTCTGGTCGGTGGCCAGGTGGTGGACTTGGAATGCGAGGGCAAGACCGATATGACCCTCGAAACCCTCAATTTCATTCACACTCATAAGACCTCAGCCTTACTTGAGGTCTCTGTTGTATCCGGGGCCATTTTGGCTGGGGCTAGCCAAGCCGATCAGGATCGGCTTTTGAGCTATGCCCAAAAGATTGGACTGGCCTTCCAGATTGTCGATGATGTCCTCGACATCACCGCAACTTCCCAAGAGTTGGGAAAGAGTGCTGGCAAGGATCTCCAAGCTCAGAAACTCACCTACCCCAGCCTCTGGGGTATTGAGAAGTCTCGCTTAGAAGCCCAAAGCCTGATTGAAGCTGCCAAGGCTGAAGTCTCAGGCTGGGGTGAAAAAGCGCTTCCTTTGATGGCGATCGCTGATTACATCACCGCCCGCACTTACTAGGCCAAATCGTTCGTTTTCTTTGACACTCAACCAGGTGTCAGGTCGGTGATACGCTCTTGCACAAACTCAGAACGCCAAGCTCATCAACACTATGCAAGCCCTCGGAGAGATTTTTCGGAACCCCATCCTCTTAAATTCTTTCCTAGCCTGCTTTCTAGCCCAAGGAATTAAAGGTGTTGTGAATGTTTTTCAAAATGGGAAATTAGATTTCCGCGCCGTCCTAGGCTCGGGCGGAATGCCTAGCTCCCATTCAGCCTTGGTGACGGCCTTGGCCGCCGGGGTCGGACAGGCGGAAGGCTGGGACAGCACGGCATTTGCCATCGCAACAGTGTTTGCCATCATCGTGATGTATGACGCGACGGGGGTGCGCCAGGCAGCAGGCAAGCAGGCGAAACTTCTCAATCAGATCATTGAGGAGCTCTTCCATGACGAGCACCACCTCAACGAAGAGCGCCTAAAAGAGTTACTTGGCCATACCCCCGTGCAAGTTTTTGCAGGCTGTGCCCTGGGCATTGCCGTCGCTGTCGTTGCGGCCTGGAATTAGCCAGGAAGTTAGACTCTCAACTCCAACGCAAAAGCCCCTGCTTTGACATTGATGTCAAAGCAGGGGCTTTTGCGTTGGAAATCTAGACTCAAAGTCATGGGCTCGCGATGTCCTTCCTCTTGAGAGCCCATGGCAAGATTCAGGCGCTCTACTTCACCTGCACATCAGGCGTAAGGAGCGTGACCCGAGCCCCATCCACCAACATGGTACGGAAACCGCTTCTATCCAGCGATTTGAGCGTCGCTAAGGCAGCTTGACTATCCGGCGTGTAATTCACCATCAGAAAAGGACGCTGTCCGTAGGATGCCAAACCAACGGGACGCTTCGTTAGCTGACGCAAAAGTGGGGCAAGAGAGGTTTGATTGCCATAGTCCACTAAGACAACGAAACCATTGGCCAAGACCTTCGGCTCATAGGCTGTAACCGAGAAGGCACCCGCTGCCGGTGTTTTGGGAGCTTGGGCGACATTGGCCTGGGCTACATTAGCCTTGGCTACCGGGCTAGGAGGAGCCGGGACAGAAGGAGGAGCTGGAACTGAGGCAGCGGCCGAGGAAGGAATCACCGGTCTGGGTAAGGCTAGTGGAGTTGGAGCCGCTGGAACGGATGGAGCTGAATCGACATCAGGTACATCAATCTTTGTCCCTAATCGGGACTGAGTCGGAATTACAGGAGGAGGTAGAACATCCAAGGGAGGTGCAATCCTCTTACCTGCTGCTTGGGCAGTTGCCTTATCTTCTGAGGCAGTTTGACCTTGAGGTAAGGAGCGAGCTGCTGTGGCCAAATTAGCCGGGTCCTGAATACCAGGAGCGCGAGCTGGCGCAGCAGAGGAAACAGTAGAGCTCTGGGTTGGCTTCGCAACAAAGGCAGGCAAAGCAGCCACATCCCTCAAATAGCTGGCCCAAGCATCCGCATCCGCAGGCGTCTGGAAGCCTCCCATGCGGGCCACGCGACTCCCCAGATAATTACAGGTTGGAGCTTTAACGCTGGGGGGCAATGTTTCCGCCAATTTGCCCTGAGCCTCTTCCGTTTGCAGAGCAACCAGTAGCAAATATTCATTCGGCCCCGGAGCCTCGCAGCTAGGCAAATCAGCCACAGACTGGGCCTGTGCTGCTGTAGGATTTGCGCCCATATCCAGGCTCCATAGCCCCATCACACCCATCAACAGCACAGCAGCCCTGGACAGGCGATCGCGCCGAGACGAACGGGGCCAGCGGAGAAATGGGGAGAAGACCATGAATTTGCCCAAGAACAACGCAGTGACGGATTAACTTAAAAAAGTTGTAGAAGCATGTAGACAGCAACAAGTCTTAGCCCAAGCGCACCGAAATATGGTTCAGGTAACGCTCTCACCAAGCATTGCTCAGTCATTTTTTATCCCTACTCAGCCTGCACTATATAGCGAAGTCACCCAGCAGAAAAGCCACCACTCGAAGGAATGGCGGCTTTTCTGCTCAGCAGCTCCCCAAACTAGCAAGGAGGCAGATTGGGAATGGAAAGGCTGTCATCAAGACCGGACGCGATCGCCCCTTCAGTCTCCTCATAACAATGCTCTTAGACCGCAGCAGCCAATGAAGCAGTGGGTTCAGCGATGGAATCTGAGGGAGCCTGAAACTCACCGGTCAGCACGTACTCCAAGCGCAACTTAAGCCAAGTGATGAACTGCTTATTGGTGGAAACCACAGCAGCAGCAGGCTGGGGACACTTTGCCTTAAAGTCAGCCAGTTCGGGTGCATCTAAGAAAGCAGGCTCCTTAACAAGCCAAAAATCCACTTCCTTCTCCTGCTCGTTGTAATAGCGGTGGCGCTCCACGAACACCTCTTCCAAAGGCTCGTCCTCGCAAAGGAACTTCTGGCTAGCCAGAACAAAATAATAAGTTTGCATCGTCAAAACAGTTTTAAATGGCAAGCGGCGAAGCGCTGGGCGAACAGGCGGCGATCGGGAAAAAGCAATAAAGCCTAGGCAACAATCAACAAGAGTGACTGGCCTATAAGCTTATCCCTCCTCTATTTCTAGCTTAGCGGAACACCCATAATTACCTGCTTCATTTCCCGTACGGCGCGCTCTAGACCGACTAAAACAGCGCGGCTAATAATGCTGTGGCCAATGTTCAACTCTTCCATACCCGGCAGTTGGGCCACGGGGTAGGTATTCCAGTAAGTTAGGCCATGGCCTGCATTCACCCGCATCCCTAGCGCCAGAGATTGCTCACAGCCCAAACGAAGCAATTCCAATTCCTTAGCCTGCTCCTCACCTTTCACCTCAACATATTTGCCGGTATGGAGCTCCACAAACTTCGCCCCAGTGGCAGCAGAGGCTTTGATTTGGGTCTCATCAGGATCGATAAAAAGACTTACAGGAATGCCCGCGCTTTGCAGCTTATCAACCACCTCATCCATGCGAGTCTGCTGCCCAGCGATATTGAGGCCGCCCTCGGTGGTGACTTCCTCGCGACGCTCAGGCACCAGAGTGACGTAGTCAGGTTTGATATCTAGGGCAATGCCAACCATCTCATCAGTGGCAGCCATCTCCAAGTTCAAGTGGGTGCGAACAGTCTCGCGCAGGATGCGTACATCACGATCCTGCATGTGGCGACGATCTTCGCGCAGGTGAACCGTAATGCCATCAGCTCCTGCAAGTTCAGCCAAGGCGGCAGCAGCAACAGGGTCAGGCTCGACAGTGCGACGGGCCTGGCGAATGGTGGCAACGTGGTCAATATTGACGCCAAGAGTAAGCAACGATCAGGCCTCTCGAATGGAAAGTTGAGGCTCTAATTCTACAAGGAGACCGCAATAGAGGTGGGGTGTCATTTCCTGGCTGCAAAACGAACCGAATCAGTTCACTCGCATCAATGGAGGCAGAGATCGCGATGGTCTCTGTCAATCGGACTTAGGGCGATCGCCAATGGCGCGTTGTCCTTCATAGCAACGCACCCCACAGTTCTTTGGATGCCAGGCCCTAACGCATTGAGGCTAACTTGGGCTGATGAGGCTGGTTCATGCCATTTTTTTCCATGAATTGCTCTAGCTGATCAGCACCACCCACATAACGTCCACCGACCCAAATCTGGGGCACGGTGATGGGAGTTTTGGGGCCAATGATGGGCAAGACCCGACCAATCATCTCGTAGAGATCCTTAGGATTCTTGACTACATCGCGATAGTTGTATTGGATGCCCGCCGCATCCATGGCGGCCTTAGCTCGCACACAATGGGGGCAGCTTGCCTTACCAAAAAGTTGAGTCCCCTGAATCTCGGAACGCTGGGTGTAATGCTCGATCACAGCCTGGGTCAGCAAGCCTCGGTTTAGCGCATGGCCCTGGCTAATCACCTTACCTTCAACCATGACGATGGGGGCATGCCAGCCACCCTTCATCAAAGGCTTCCACCATTCGCTCAACCACTCACGAATATCCAACTCCACAGGAATTCCCGCTAGCTCATTTTCCATGGTGTCCTTGATAACATCCTTGGTCAAAGCACATTCGCCACAAGGAATCTTGACCTTGAAAGGTCCCCAAGCCCCGGCCCAGCGATACAGCGTGATTTTCACCGGGCGACTCACAGCCGCTGCATTGGGCGGAAGGTTTTCAGAGGCGCTAGCTAAAGCAGTAGAGGAGTGAGCCATGGGAAAGGAAATCTCGCGGTGACGACAACAAACTCAATATCTCCTGGCAGCCTTAAAGCCCCCTGGCTTCAATATAAGCAGCACTGAAGAACTATCTGAGAATTGGCTGAGACCAAGCTATTCAGAAGTTTCGAGAGGCTCGCGTCCCTCAGATCAAGCCACAACTGCCATAGCCTCCAATCTTTGAATAACTGAAAAAAATCCAGACCATCAACACTCCCGCAGGAAGATGAGGCTATCTATTCACAACTTCTAGGGGCAGATGCAATGCAACAGCTGTGGAACCAGATCCGTAATGTCTCGCCAATCGGCCTAACCTTAGGTCTACTCTTCTCCATGCCTGCCTCCGCAGAACTTCCACCCACCGCCCGCTATGCCCAAGGCAAAGACGTGGACTTGGAACTCATCATCGAAGAATGGCAAAGCCGGATGCCCGACATTCCCATCTATGCCTGCACCTGCCAAGAAGACAGCTGTGAAACGAAGCCCCGCTGGCCCCTACGCAGTTACAAAGAAAATGAGCCCCTGGTCGCCCTCGGCCCCTTCAACGCCGACTACAACGTCTCCAAAGGTTTTAAGTGCGAAATACTTGCCGATGCAGAAGTCGCCGCTGAAGCCGAAGTAGACCAGCCCAAAACGGAAGCTGGGACGACAGCAAAGATCGTCAACGATCGCCGCTCCCTCGAAATCACCCACAACGGTCAAACCCGCACCATCGACAGTCGGACATGGGATATCACCATTGTCGATGCCTTGGATTGTGACCAGCTGGCTCAAGTGCCAAGCAAGCGCCTCAATGTCCTACGACTGACCGACTATATTGCGGTTGATCAACTCACTGGACAGGTGGCAGTCGGCGCGCTGCTCAGCGAATGCGTTGAAACCCATCAGAGTGCTGTGTTCGTCGTCAATCCAGCAGTGAGTTCTGATGGTAGCGGCGACTGGTCTGTGTATCGTTTGATGGTGCCTGGGCCTCAAACATTGCCCAGCGGTTCCTCCAGCTATCCACTGTTTAGCCTCAGCGGCTTGACCTACATGGATGGGCATCTACTCGTCGGCGAGAATACCGTAGCCGACAATGCTGCTGTGCTGGTCTTCAAAGCTGGCCCCAAAACCGCTGGCACCTACTTTGACTGTGTGGAATTAGGCCAGGGCGAAAATCCCGCTGGTCTCTGCCCTCAGCGCTAGAGAACGACGATTGGACCTGGCATTACTTCTGGGGACATGGCATGCCATGTCCCTACAGCTGTCAGAATAAAGGGGCTCCTCAGCCCCCGACCGTTCTCTATGGCCGATGCCCTCGTCGATTTCCGCCTTTCTAAACCCTCCTTTGACGACGAAAAGCTGCTGTTTACCCCAGCACAGCCATCGGGTAATGCTGTTCCTCTCATTTTTGCCTTCCCCAACGACTACACCATCGGCATCACTAGCCTGGGCTATCAGGTTGTTTGGGCAACCCTGAGCAGTCGTACTGACCTGGAAATCAGCCGCCTATTCACGGACATCAGCGATCCGCTGCCTCGCGAACCAGAATTGCTGGGATTTTCAGTCTCTTGGGAATTGGACTACGTCAATATTTTTAAGCTGTTGGATCAGCTAGGCATTCCACTACGAAGTCGCGATCGCAACGCTTCCCATCCCCTCATCTTTGGCGGCGGCCCCGTCCTCACCGGCAACCCCGAACCCTTCGCAGAATTCTTTGATGTGGTCCTAGCCGGTGACGGCGAAGTCGTTCTGCATCCTTTCATTGATGCCTATCAAGAGGTTCGGGGGAGCGATCGTGAAACCAAGCTAAAGCGCCTCGCCCAGGTCCCTGGCATCTATATCCCCAGCCTCTACGACGTCACCTACCACTCCGCCGATGGCGAAATCGCTGCCATCACTCCCAAGCATCCCGACATCCCCGTCCAGGTCGCCAAGCAAACCTATAAAGGCAACAAGCTTTCTACCTCCACCGTCGTCACCGAGCGGGCCGCCTGGGAAAATATTTTCATGGTGGAAGTGGTGCGTAGCTGTCCAGAGATGTGCCGCTTTTGCCTAGCCAGCTACCTCACCCTGCCCTTCCGCACTGCCAGCCTAGAAGACTCTCTCATTCCTGCCATCCAGCGGGGCCTCGAAGTCACCAACCGCATTGGACTCCTCGGCGCATCAGTGACCCAACACCCACAATTCCACGAGCTGCTGGACTTCATCAATCGGCCCGAGCATGAAGATGTGCGCCTAAGCATCGCCTCAGTACGAACCAATACTGTCACAGAAAAACTCTCCAGAACCCTGTCAGAGCGGGGCACACGTTCCCTCACGATCGCGGTAGAAAGCGGCTCCGAGCGAGTCCGACAGATCGTCAACAAAAAGCTCACCAACGAAGAAATCACCCAAGCGGGCATCAACGCCAAAGCCGGTGGCCTCAAAGGCCTCAAGCTCTATGGCATGGCCGGCATTCCTGGCGAAGTCACGGAAGATCTGGACCACACTGTCAATATGCTCCTTGGCCTGAAGAAATCGGCCCCCGGCCTGCGCCTTACCTACGGCTGTAGCACCTTCGTCCCGAAAGCCCACACGCCTTTCCAGTGGTTCGGTGTGGATAAGGCCGCTAAAAAACGGTTGGCGTACTTACAAAAACACCTACGCTCCAATGGCATTGAATACCGACCTGAAAGTTACAACTGGTCTGTCATTCAGGCATTGATCTCCCGAGGCGATCGCCGCCTCGCCCCACTCCTAGAGCTGGTACGCGACTATGGCGACAGCCTGGGCAGCTACAAACGGGCCTTCAAAGACATGAAAGGACAACTGCCGCCCCTGAGCTACTACGTCCATGACCACTGGCGCACCAATCAAGTCCTTCCCTGGCAACATCTTCAGGGCCCCCTCCCGGACGAAACGCTGAAAAAACATCTAGAGCAATCCGGAGCAGCGCAACTGTCAGGAGCCTCAATTTAGATAACTAGAAATAGTTAAATACGAATTTCTTTAGCCTGAGCCAGAACATAAAAGACCATCTACTTACGGGATAACACGGAACCTAACTCAGTTTTTGCCAGCCCCATGCGATCGCTGCCAACGCACTTGCAAAGATGATTGTTGCTGTACCACCACAGCAGCCAACGTCTGCTCAGTTGGCCTGAATAGTTGCAGCTTCCAATTCTGGGGATCGCCCTGGGGCAGGGAATCCCAGCTCACAGGATCTGCCAATTTCACCACGACTTGGTGGAGTTGCTCAACCAATCCATCCCCCGTGGCTTTCACATAGGCTTCCTTACATACCCAATGTTTGAGAAAGGCGATCGCCCGTTCCGATTCGTGAAGTGATTGCAAAAAAATAAATTCTTTTTCCGAAAAGAACCGCTGAGCCATGGATAGTGAATCCGTTAGGGTTCGTAATTGCTCCACGTCGACGCCCACTGGGCAGCGACTTACCCCAATTAATGCAGCATCTCCACTGTGGCTCAGATTAAATTGCAGCGGCGGCTCCCCGCCTCCCCTGCATAGGATTGCTGGCTTTCCCCTTGCCCCTCGACAAAACTCAATGGACTCGGGTGACTGATGCAAATACTGCGCCAATACTCGGCGCAATTGGCTATGGGCCAGGATGAAACGATCTCGGTGTTTAGGCTGGCGCAGTCGACTGGCTCGCTGCCGTTCCTCGGCATCCAGCAGCGATAGCTCCACCTCTAGCGCGACCGATTCATCCAGATCGATCCACCACAGGTCTACGGTCTCTGATAAAAGCTCTTGCACTAACAACTTCCTATTCTCATCAATCCACAATCCATCCAAACGACACACCTAAGGCTCCGACCATGGGCGAGTCTTCGAACTTTCAACCTCTGAAAGCCTTTCCAATTAAGCATCCCCCCGTTTCCCCTTCCAGCATCGCGTAAAGGAAACGTCCTCTTCTTGTGTCTTTAGTCAGGCCTCCTCTCCGTCAACTCAACCACCTGAGCATCCGTTGAAGGTATGAACAGTCCGTTTATATACAGTCAATCCGTGGGCTACCGAGGCCACCTCATTATCCCGTTCCAATACAGCCGCGTCATGGGCCACGCCATTTATTCCTATGGCCTACTGTCCGAGCTTGGCAACCATGGCACCCTCCATGGTCAGATCAATCCCCCGAAGCTCCACAGCAGCAGTATCGGCGGCATCATTGAAATTGCCTCAGAGCATCTCGATCAAGCCGGCGCAGAGCCAGATAGCGGCCTCGACACCTTTGGTCGACGCTACATCTATCGCAACAATCTAATTGTGGTAGCTGAAAATCGTAATAAATACTTCTACGACCACTATCCGCCCTTAGAACTGCGCAACATTGCCGCCCCCAGACTATTCAGCTCAGAACATGAATGCCTAAGCTGGATCAAGATTGGCTTGGACCGCCGCTCCAGGCACCTACATTAACGCCTACAGAACCACCAAGATTGAGGGGTTCAAGTCACCGACAAGCTGAGCAGCTATGGAGTGTCATTCCTTACATCTAGCCAGGTTCTAACCTGTCCGACGAGAACATTGACGCAGTCATGGGCTTCCCAATAGGGTATTGGGGCGATTATTTCATCCTTCAGAGAATCCTATGGCCCTGCAACCTGGAGATCCAGCTCCCGATTTCAGTTTGCCGGACGCAGATGGAAACCTAGTCAGTCTTGCGGACCTCAAAGGTAAGCGAGTGGTGCTTTACTTCTATCCCCGCGACAACACTCCCGGCTGCACGAAAGAAGCCTGTGGCTTCAAAGAGAACTACGCCGAGCTCCAGAAGCGGGATGTCGTTCTATTGGGCGTCAGCACCGATGATGCCAAATCCCATAACAAGTTCATCACCAAACATGAGCTTCCTTTTCCCCTCCTGTGCGACATTGACGCCCAGGTTTCCACAGCTTACGAAAGCTATGGCTTGAAAAAGTTTATGGGGAAGGAATATATGGGTATTAAACGTACAACCTTCATCATTGGCACCGACGGAAAACTTGAGAAAATCTATCAAAAAGTTAAACCTGCGGACCATGCTGACCAAGTACTGCAAGACTTGGAGGACTAGATTCTGAATCTTCCTGCACCCAATCAATGGATGCGCATCGCGCGCACGGTTGTCGGCCTTCTATTTCGTCGTCCCCTTGTGGGCACTAGCATCATTCCACTACGCGCCAATGGCATGATCGCTCTAATCAAGCGTCGAGATGACGGTTGTTGGGCATTGCCCGGAGGCTTAGTGGACTGGGGTGAAGAGATTGAAAAGGCTGCCATTCGCGAGCTTAAGGAAGAGACAGGTCTGACCGTGACTCGTATTGAGCGGTTAGTGGGCGTTTACTCCAAGCCGGAGCGGGACCCGCGCATGCACTCAGTTTGCATTGTGGTGGCAGCCCAGGTAGAGGGAGAAGTGGCCATCGAAGACGTCTTGGAAGTGGAAACTGTCCAGGACTTTGCGATCGCCGATATCCCCTTTGACCAGCTCGCCCACGACCATCGTCACCAGCTGCAGGACTACTTGGACGGGAAAGTGACCCTAGCTTAGGTTCATGTTTCTTATATTTCAGGCCTGCATTGGCTTCATTTCCGCTCCTGACACTTAAAGTTAGGAGTTTTGGCGCTGTTGCCCTGGCCTTGACATTCGCTAAACTTTGGTTTGGCTCTTGCTTTTAGCCCGTTTCTCCCCACCGGTTTCGCTTCTGGCGTAAGGAAAGCAGCCCATGTATCGCCCCGCCTGCCGTTCACGAATCACCATCGCCCAAGGCCAAGTTTTTTGGCGAGAAGCCGGAGAAGGCAAACCGCTCGTGATGCTTCATGGCGGCTGGAGTGATAGCACTCAGTGGCGTTCAATTTGTCCTGAATTAAGCAAGTCCTATCGCTGCTACTTGCCGGACTTACCAGGCTTTGGCGACTCAACGCTGCGCCCCGGGCAAAAGATTTCAATTTCGCTCTACGTTGAAGCGCTGGACAACTTTCTCAACGCGATCAACCTCAAGCAAGTGCATTTGGTGGGGTATGCCCTGGGTAGCTGGATTGCAGCTAGCTATGCCCTACGCTTCCCCCACAAGGTCAATCGTTTGATCTTGATTGAACCTGAGGGCGTCATGGCCCCGGATCAAGCCTGGCTGTGCCGCTGGGGGCGGCGTCTAGCTGCTCCAACTTCAACTTGGGCTGGCCTGTTCGAAACGGTTGCGCCCCTGGGCGACGTCGGTGGCCCCCTACGAAAAATTAAGCATTTGCTGGCATTGCGACGCCAAATCATGGAGTCTCCCCTGGCAGGGAAGCTGCTCTATGCCCGTCGCATCGAGAAAATCCAGAAGGAGATGCTGGATCCGGCATTGCCCTACCTCCAGCCCCAGACCTTCCTGCTCCAGAGAAGCACAGCTTCGGAGCGATCTCGTCTCCTGAGCGAACGCTATGCAGCTCTGTGCTACAACGCCTCGGTCCAAGTGATTCCCACCTCTCGCTCTGCCACGAAGCAGGCCAAGCTTATTTCGGGATACATGAAAATGTTCCTAGAGAAGGACATGCCTCGCACCATCGTGGGACAGCCACTCGCCGAATCTATCCCTCGCATTGCTGCCGCCAAGCCAAAAGCCCGCAAAGTCCTAACTCGGACGCCACTCCTCTCACCTGTGGCATCGCCGCCAGTTGCGCTGCAATCCATGGTCCAGAGCCCCCAGTAGTGACCACAGCACTATTGGGATAGCGTTCAAGCCAATCGGACACAGCAGCTTGCAAACCATTGGCAAGATTGTGGAGAATGCCACTGGCGATCGCCCCTTCTGTACTTAAAGCCCAGCGCTCCGGCAGCTCTGCCACGCTGGGCTTTGTGCTATCTGCATCTGTGAATAGATCGAGCCGGGGTAGGGCCGCCGTGCCCAGGCCCAGGCTATCGAATTGGAGCTGGAGCCCTGGCAGTATGGCCCCGCCCACGAGGTTGCGATCGCCATCGGCCCCGGTCAGGGTAATGGCAGTCCCCCCATCAATCACCAAGATGGGATAGCCGTAGCGATCGCCTGCTCCGAGCAAAGCCAGCGCCCGATCAATCCCCAAGGTCGGGTAAAGATTGCCCAGGGGCATATCAGCCAAGGTAATCTCCCTGGCTTGATGATGGGCAGCAATAAACGGCCCCTGCTCAGGCACCACTGACGCGAAGAAAAGCGGCGTACTGTCAGAAAAGTCAGGTCCCAGTCGATGCAAAGGCTGGGTTAAATGGGGAGTATCCCAGGCTTGAACGAGGCGATCGCGCTCAAACGCTGACCAGTGAAGCTTTGAGTTGCCTGCAATCAGTCCAAGCCATAGTCCCATGAACCAATACCGCCCCGTCTAAAAATCGCAACCACTCACTACGTCGCAGCCATCACAGCCCCCCAAATCCAGATCTCCGCAGCTATCACAAGCATCTCCCCCAATGTCGCAGCCATCTAACAGCGCACAATCATCAATATCAGGATTGGGACAGCCATAGGTGGCACAATCGCAGGCTGCATCGGCCCAGCAATTGGAATTTTGTTCTCGCTTCCCCTTGTCAGAACGAGCAAAGCTGGAGCTTGGCATCGAGGATGCAGCTTGGCTGCGCATCATACGGGCAACCTGACCACAGTCTGTAAATCGTTGTCGAATCAAGGGAATTGCAGCGCCTAAGCCATAGGTTTGTACCGCAGTCTTGGCATAGGCTGAACAGGATTGCCCGCCGTGATGAACGCGATGGGCACAGCGAAAACCTTTGTGCGGTGAAATGAAGCGCTGGTAGAACGTAATTATCCCAACAGCAGAGCTTCGGGTAAGGCGATCGCTCAAAGACAATCTAGGTTTACGACCAATATTGACCTGCGTCATTTTCCCAGCCTGCCAAAGCACAATGGCATCACAACGCTCCAATCTTATGAATTGTGGCCAATCGCCAAGGTGAGGCTAGATTTAG
>CALLPZ010000556.1 GCA_938015405.1 uncultured Pseudanabaenaceae cyanobacterium | reverse complement strand
TGAGTCTGATTGCCAGTGGCATTCTGCTACTGGTCCATAGCCTGGGTATTTTCAATGCGGCTCATGCCGTGATGACCGTGCGTAGCTCCCAAGGGGCGATCGCCTGGGGCATTTGTCTCGTCACCTTTCCCTGGATTTCCCTACCGTTGTACTGGGTGTTTGGCCGCTCCAAATTCAATGGCTATTCCGATGCATTTCGCCAGGCCTATGAAGAGCAGCGGGAGGTGAGCATTGGAGCCTATCAGGAGCTGCAAAGCTATGTGGTGGAGCCGCCAGAGAAGTGTCTGGGTCTGCATCGCTTAGTCAGTTCGCTGACAGAGGTTGCTTTTACATCTAATAATTCGATTGATCTGCTGGTGGATGGTGAGGCGACGTTTGGGGCGATGTTGGAGGCGATCGCCCAGGCCCAGTCTTACATCTTTTTTCAGACCTATATTCTCCATGCTGATGACATCGGCGAGCAGTTTCAGCGGGCGCTGTTGGAGCGAGCTAAGGCCGGGGTGCGGGTGTATTTGTTGTATGACGCGATCGGTGCGAATGACTTGCCCCGCGCCTATTTAAAGACCTTGAGAAATGGGGGCGTTGACGTTGCGGCGTTTCGCAGTACCCAGGGCTGGCGGGCTCGCTTTCAAATCAACTTTCGCAATCACCGCAAGATCTTGATTGCCGATGGCCGGGTGGGCTTTGTCGGTGGGCTGAACATTGGCGATGAGTACCTGGGCCGAGATCCAAAATTTGGTCCCTGGCGGGATACCCATGTGCGGCTCTGTGGGCCATCGGTGCAATGCTTGCAGGTTGCCTTTATGAAGGATTGGTACTGGTCCCAGCGCTATGTACCCGATGCTCAATGGCAGGTTGACCCGGTTTGCGTGGATCAGCCCTCACAGGAGCAGACGGTGTTGATCTTTGCGCCGGGGCCGGTGGTGCCGATGAATGATTGCACCTATGTGTTTAGCGATTTGATCTATAGAACCTATTTGAGATCTACTTTAAGCTGTACAGGAGCCTAAACCGGAGTCACCATGGCCTATTCAAGCAGTCTGAGTGATCAAGAATGGGAAATTCTAGAGCCCCTGTTACCCGAGATACTTCCCCTCAAGAAGCAGACTCGGCCCCTCAAGTGGAGCTACCGAGAAATCCTGGATGGCATCCTCTACCGACTCAAGAATGGCTGCAACTGGTGTGACTTGCCCAAAGACTTACCGCCTTACTCCACCGTCTATTGGCACTACAAACAATGGAGAGCAGTAGGGTCGATAGAAAAGCTCATGACTCTCCTGCATGAACAAGTTCGAATCCAGGTAAAAAAAAGGTAAATGGACGACCCTCTTCATTGGGAGCCTGTCACTTCCCCAAGAGAGAAATTAGACTGTGCTGACAGACCCCTAAAAGGCGAGCCATGACAGAAGCCGAGCGCGAAGAACTGAAGCAATGTAGCCTTCGTCTGGCTGAACTGCTGTACCAGGAAGCCTGTGAAGAAGGCTACCCTGTATCGAGTCTCGGAGCCATCGAAGCAACGGTTCGGACTCAGTTGCAAGAGCATGTCTCACCCACCATTGGTGCTTTTTTTGCGAAGCCGTCAGTGGGACTCGAAAAGGATATGCCCGAACCCTCAATAGCCTGCTCGGACGCTTGACCCTATCGAGTGAGCAAGCGAAAGCTTTGGGAGTTGAGGCCTCAACGCGCCAGAGCCCCTTCTTAGAACTGTGCTGCCTACGACTGAGTGCAGTGATGTCCTACGAGAAAGTCGAAACCGAATTGGAAGTCCAAACCGGAAGGCGAGTCAGCCTCAAAACCCAGCAGCGTCTGGTTCACCGTCAAAATTTCGGGCTTCTTGATAGTGAGGAGCCGGTTTCTGAAATGAGCTTGGATGGAGGCATGATTCGCCTGCGCACTCCCAAAGGAGAAGAATCTCGATGGCGAGAATACAAAGCACTGAATCTAGGCGAACTTGAGCAAGGGATGGCCTGGTTCAAAAATAATGATGCTCTAATCGCTTGTGCCAACCTCCTGAAACTCGCCCCAACCGTAGATTGTCTTGGCGATGGTCATGATGGCGTCTGGAGCCTCTACGAACAAGTGGGCCATCCTCAGCAACGGCGCGAAATTCTCGATTGGTTTCATCTGGTCGAAAACTTGCACAAGGTTCCAGGTTCTATCAAACGCCTTCTAGAAGCTCAAAGCTTGCTCTGGCAGGGAAAAGTTGATGCCGCTATTGCCCTATTCACAGACTGCCGCTCCGATGAAGCCCGATGCTTTCGAGGCTACTTGCAGCGTCACCGAGAGCGGATTCCAAACTATGGCTATTATCAAGCTGAGGGGATTCCGATTGGTTCAGGGGATGTGGAATCTCTCGTCAAACAAATTAGTGCTCGGGTGAAGCTCTCGGGAGCAGCTTGGAAACCAGAGCATGTTCCTCAAGTGTTGGCCCATCGCTGCGCTTTTCTCAATGGCAAGCTTGCACCTGAGCTATGGTTTCAATCTGGTTCAGCCAGAATTTAGACCTGTCTTTTCCTATAGAGGAAGTGACAGGCTCCCTCTTCATTGCTGATTCCCAAGCCGTGAAAAACACCTGTACGGCTTCAGTGGAGTCAAAAGGCTTCTGTCGCTACAAAGCAACCAATGGGATTAAGCGGCATCTAATCGTTGATACGCTTGGGTTTCCCTTCTTCACCCACTGCACTCCTGCTAATGTCTCCGATGACCAGGGACTCATCGAGATGTTAGTTGCAAACATTGACTATCTTCGTCGGAAGCCGGTCAATATTCCGAAGCTCACCATCATGTTAGATAACGGATACCACCCCGACAAAATCCAGGTTGCCTTAGAAAAGGTGTATCCCAAAGTCATGCGGAAAATTCGATTTGAGGTGGTGCCCAAGCCGTCTAAAGCGGAAAAGGAAGCCGCCGGGAAATCAGGCTTTGTTCCGGTTAAAGTTCGGTGGGTGATTGAGCGCTCTA
>CALLPZ010000555.1 GCA_938015405.1 uncultured Pseudanabaenaceae cyanobacterium | reverse complement strand
CGCTCCACCCTGATGACCCGACCGGAAACCGATGGATTGTCCATCTCAGCGGTGAATGAGCAATTGCTAGACCGATTGCGGATTGCCTTGGAGGGCGAGATTCGTCAGCTAAACCCAGCGCTACCAACTGTTTTGCTCGGTCACGCCATGGTGGACACGGCGATGGTGGGGGCGGAGCGCTTTTTGGCGGTGGGAAAAGGCTTTACCTTGCCGCTGTCCCTGATTGCGCGGGATTGTTTTGACTATGTGGCCCTGGGCCATGTCCATCGTCATCAGGTGCTCTGTGAGAAGCCACCCGTGGTCTATCCCGGCAGTATTGAGCGGGTGGACTTTAGTGAGGAGAAGGAAGAGAAAGGCTTTATTTGGATTGAGCTGCAGAAAGGGCAGGCGGACTTTGAGTTTCAGCCTTTGTCGGTCAGGCCTTTTATGACGATTAAGCGGGATGTTTCCCAGGAAACCGATCCCCAAGGAGCTTTGGAGCAGGCGATTGCTGCGCAAGCTTCCGAAGGAATCGCCAAGCAGGATTTAGAGGGTGCGATCGTCCGCCTCATCTATCAAATTGCGCCGGAGCAACTGCCGGAAATTGACGATCGCGCCCTGCATCTCGCCTTACAGGATTGTCATAGCTACAGTATTCAGCCAGAGCTGGTGAGTCAGCTAATGCGTCCCCGCATGCCACAACTGGGGGCCGACCAGCATTTGAATCCCCTAGAGGCCTTGGGGACCTATTTAGAACATCGAGAGGACTTAGAGAGCTTGGCTCCGGATTTGATGGCCGCAGCGGAGGCTCTGCTTCAGGGGGAGGCTTGGACGGTGGATGCGGGCCGTTTGGTGGGGGATGGTATTGGAGTGAAGGAAGCGATCGCTGCCTACGATTCCATGCCTGCGGAACAAACCCAGCTGCGATTGCTCTAAGAATCAAGGTTTGGATGGGTCTCAAGAAGTCTCCTTTCGTTTGATGCCAAACCATGCGATGACCAAGATGCTTGCTGGGCGCTCCGTCTTTCTGCTGAAAGCAGACTAGATACGCCTATTCGTTCCGGAATGCCTGCGAGACTTTCGAAAATTGTTCTAAGACAGCTATCGCAGGCTGATTGATCGTCTTGGCTCAGATCCGTTGTAACTGGACCACCTGTGGTGAGACCGCAGCTTTAGCTTGGTTTGTTGCTTGTCATCGTGGGTTTGGCTTGGCCAGATAAAACGCGATGTTCATTCCATCCTTCTCATATTCATCAAGGTCCTAAGCCAGAGAATCTGGGCGTTATGTCTGTCCGTTCTGTTGGTTTAGGGGGCAAAGTATTGTGCAACATTTTTCTGCGACACCCCATCAGCCTTCGACGTTGCGAGGTCGTATGCTCCATTGGCTAAGCCTCTGGGGGCGTCGCCTCTGGCGCTCTTTTTGTTTTCCCTTTCAATCCAGGCGGAGCCCGATACCTCCGCAAGTGACCGCTTCTCGGGATTTTCCCAGTAACCGTGGGGCTGCGATTCGTCAGGGCATTCTTGTGCAGCCTCTGGAGGATGAGTTGTCTGAGGAGCTGCCCCCGGTTGGGACTGGCTCAGAGGCAAACTCTGATTTGTTGGAAGGGACCCTAGAGCAGTCCATCGAGTCTCCTTTAGACAGTATTGCCGAGGCATCATTTTTTGAGCCGGAGACGTTTGAGTCTGAGGCTCCCAAGCTTTCCTCAGCCTCTTCTCGGCCTAGGCGGCTTAGAAATGTTGTCAACTCCAGAACGGCAGCATCTGCAGAGTTGCCCTTCGATTGGGTGTTGGACAATCGCATTGCGATTGGGCCCCTGCCCCGAAAGGCTTGGCTGACTGCCTTTGAGGAGCAGGGGATTCACTCGATTATTTCTCTCTGTGATGAAGCAGAGGGAAAATTGCCCAAGGCGATGACTCAGCAGTTTCGCTGCGTGCGAGTGTCATTGCCAGATAGCCGCTACCGGCGATCGCTGACTGTGTGTGAGCTGGAGGAAGCCGTGGATTTAATCCATTGGAATGTTCAGAAGCAACAGCCTGTCTATCTGCATTGTTTGGCAGGGATTGAGCGATCCCCATTGGTGGCGATTGCTTACCTCTCTCGCTATCGCGCCATGGATCTACTGGATGCGGTGGGTTGGCTCTCCCATGTTCATGGGAATAGTCGTCCCACCTCCGCTCAGCTCAAAGTGGTGCGGCAGTATCTCAATGAGTCTTGATGACCTGAGCTGACTTCTCATGGGGGTACTTCACCATGTTCTATTAGCTACAAAACCTTGCTGTTGCGTGATCCCAGAAAAATTAAGAACACCTTAAAAATGGCCGACCTAGGGGCCATCTCCGTTAACTTAGGACCCATAAGATACCTCCTAACTGCGTCTTACCCCCACGGGCTTTGCCTTGTGGGGTTTTTTCCGTTTATTGGTGAATATCAGATTGGGACTGAGCCGTTCCGAGCGATGAGATACTAGTGATTGCCTAAGTTTTTGGACATTTAGAGAGGTCTCTCGGTCCTTTGGAGCTGTTCTATTCTCTTTCTCGTAATTAGCAGCTAGAACGCCTGGCTAAGAAGACCTGTTTGGCTTGAGCGGGGCTGGGTGAGAGCAGGTGATGCTTTAGGCAATTTGGAAAAAGTAACGGGGCAATGAGCGCAAATGGGTTGGATCGTGACGGCAATGGTGAGCCTACTGCTTTGGATGGCTTCCCCCGCTTTGGCTGATGGACTGAATCATGCCGTGCAGACTGATCCCCAGTATGAAAGTCTGACCTCGATGAGTGACGATGGGATCGGTAAGCGCTACATGGGCCGAGAAATCGCCAACGTCATTGGTCATCGAGGAGCGTATTGGTTGGAACGCTCGAGCCGTGCCTTAGAGGAACGCCCAGATCTCTTGATTCAGGCATTGGATCTCCAGCCCGAGATGGTCGTTGCAGATATTGGTGCTGGCACAGGCTACTTTTCCGCTCCTATGGCGCGTCGAGTGACCGAGGGTCGAGTTTATGCCGTGGATATTCAGCCAGAGATGCTCGCGCTGATGGAGCGCTACAAGGCAGAGTCTGGCCTGGAGAATGTCGAGCTGGTCCTCAGCACATACGCTGACCCTAAGCTACCGGCAGATATCCTGGACCTTGCTTTAATGGTGGATGCCTACCACGAGTTCGAATACCCCTTTGAGATGATGCAGGGGGTTGTGTCAGCACTTAAGCCCGGTGGCGTTGCGGTGCTGGCGGAGTATCGCGGTGAGGATCGTTTCAGTACGATTAAGCCCCATCACAAGATGACCCAACGCCAAGCCAAAAAGGAAATGGCAGCTGTGGGGTTGGATTGGTTGAAGACGGATGAGTCCTTGCCCGAGCAACATTTGATGTTTTTCCAAAAGCCTTGAGTCGGCGATCGCCCCAACTCGCAGGTCCTAAATAAGGAGATTACGCCCATGTTCAGGGGTTTGCTGGCGGCTTAAACTATTTTCGGCCTGTTTCATCATCTTTTTTGCGCTACTCTTTAGGGCTAATGCCTGGGCAGCTCATTGTTTCAGGCCAATAATCCTTTTTTCGCAAGAGGCATTCACCGTGAGTCAGACCCTAGTTTCCCCTGCGAATGCAGTTTTTGATGCTGCGGCCTTCGATGAGAGCGTCATGTATACCTATGGACGCTTTCCTCTGGCGCTGGAACGAGGTCAGGGTTGCGTTGTTTGGGATACCGAGGGCATGGCCTATTTGGATTTTGTTGCGGGCATTGCGACCTGCACCTTGGGGCATTCCCACCCAGCTCTTGTTGAAGCCGTGACAGACCAGGTTTCTAAACTTCAGCATGTCTCGAATCTCTATTACATCCCCCTCCAGGGAGAGCTCGCTGCCTGGCTGACGAAGAACTCCTGTGCGGAGAGTGTCTTCTTTTGTAATTCCGGTGCGGAAGCCAATGAGGGGGCGATTAAGCTGGCCCGAAAATATGGCCATACGAAGCTTGGTATTGAGGGCATGCCGACTATCCTCACGGCGAACGCGAGCTTCCATGGACGCACCCTGGCGACGGTTACTGCCACGGGACAGCCGAAGTACCACAAGGGCTTTAAGCCGATGGTGCAGGGATTTGACTATGTGCCTTACAACGATATTGAAGCGTTGAAGATGAAGGTGGCGAGCCTCAATGCTTACGGCCCCAAGGTCGCAGCGATTTTGCTGGAGCCGCTCCAGGGTGAGGGGGGCGTTAATCCGGGTAATGCTGAGTACTTCAAGCAGGTCCGTCAGCTCTGTGATGAGACGGGCATGCTGTTGATGATGGATGAAGTTCAGGTGGGCATGGGCCGTTCTGGCAAGCTGTGGGGACATCAGCAGCTTGAGATTGAGCCGGATGTCTTTACCCTGGCGAAGGGCCTAGGCGGTGGCTTCCCCATTGGAGCCTTGCTGTGTAATTCAAAAGCTGATGTCTTCCAGCCGGGAGACCATGCCAGTACTTTTGGGGGGAACCCATTTGTTTGTCGTGTCGGCGTGACCATTGCACAGACGCTGGAGCAGGAGAACCTGTTAGAGAATGTTCGGGAAAGGGGGGAGCAATTGCGGGCTGGTTTAGCCGAGTTAGTTGCTAAATATCCAGCTCATTTAGCGGGAGTACGGGGTTGGGGATTGATCAACGGGTTGGTGTTGCAACCGGATGCAGCAAAAGCGCCCATTGATATTGTCAAAGCGGCTTTAGAAGAGGGGCTACTGCTGGTGCCTGCAGGGGCAAGCGTAGTGCGCTATGTTCCGCCGTTGGTGGTGAGTGATAGTGAGGTCAATGGTGCGCTTGCCATGACTGCTCTTGCGCTTGAAAAGGTGTTTGGCTAACGCTTTATGCATCGCTTTGAGCGATTGGGGCAGGTTTATCCTGCCCTTTTGTTTGGCCATGTCCAGAGCGTCTTTCGCTGATATCGTGGTGCTGATGTTGGCTCAGCTGTTGAGTGACGGGGGCCCGTTCCATCAGCTAGAGCCTAATGATGGATATTGTGCTGTGTCTGATTCTGCGATCGCTGCTCTATTGATGCCTTACCGCCCCTTTGGCGTCAATTTGGGGTTAGAGCGGATTCATCGATTGTTAGAGGCTTTAGATAACCCCCAGAATCAAGTCCCTACCATTCATGTGGCTGGCACCAATGGCAAGGGCTCTGTTTGTGCTTACCTCTCCTCAGTTCTCACTGCAGCGGGCTATCGCACGGGCTGTAGCACATCCCCCCACCTTGTGAGTTGGTGTGAACGTATCCGCTTAAACCAGCAGAATATTCGTTCGCGTGATTTTGAGAAGTTGCTGAAGCAAGTTATTGCAGCTATTGACCCAGCGCATCCTCAACCGACGTTATTTGAAATCACCACTGCTGCGGCTTGGCTCTACTTTGCTGAACAAAAAGTGGATGTGGCCGTCGTGGAAGTCGGTTTAGGCGGTCGCCTAGACGGTACGAACGTGAAGGATGAGGTTTTGGCTGCCATTGTCACTTCCATTAGTAAGGAGCATTGGCAGGTGCTAGGAGATACCTTGGCTAAGATTGCTGGGGAGAAGGCGGGGATTTTGAAGGCGGGCTGTCCAGCGATCGTGGGGCCGCTACCGGAGGAAGCACGGGCAGTCGTGGCAGCAAGGGCTCGGGAGCTGGCTTGTCCGACTACCTGGGTTGAGCCTGCGATTTGGACGACCCCCCTCTTGGAAAGGGGGGCTGCACATTCACGCTTGGAAGAAGCATCTGAAGTGGGTTTGAGTCCGGACTCCGGCCAGGAAATCTTAGATGCTCCAAAAACATCAAACGCTACAGTTCCCCTATCCAAGGGGGGGCTAGGAGGGGTCGCCCTTGCCTCTGGCATCACCTATCCGCTCTCTCTCATGGGCGATATTCAACTGACCAATTCCGCGATCGCCATAGCCACTCTCCAGTCCCTCCGTTCCCAAGGCTGGAACATTAGCGATGAGGCGATCGCCCAAGGCATGGCCGCTACTCGCTGGCCTGGTCGTATGGAATGGCGTAGTTGGCGAGGTCACCGCTTACTCATCGACGGTGCCCATAACCCTGCAGCAGCGGTTGTGCTGCGGGACTACGTTAATGATGTGTGGCCAACTGATTCGGCCCAGCCGGTGACTTGGGTGATGGGCATGCTCAACACCAAGGAGCATGAAGCCGTGCTGGGGGCATTGTTGAAGCCTGGCGATCGCCTCTACACTGTCCCCGTCCCAGACCATAGCACCGAGCCACCGCAGCAATTAGCAGCCTTGGGTCAGGCAGTCTGTCCGGGGCTTGCCGATGCCCAGACCTATGTTGATGTGACAGCGGCTCTGGAAGCTGCTTTTGCGGACAGTGCAGCCATCGTCCTCTGCGGTTCTCTGTACTTGCTAGGCCACACGCTGCCTCAGCTAGAGGTTTTGGCCTAAGTCGCTGGATGATGAACAGGCAAAAAAATAGCAGGATACCGTCGAAGCGATGGCATCCTGCAAATTAATGGGCGACTACCACATCTCCCATCGCACACCTTCCGGCGCGCTGTTGAATTAAGTGTAGGCCGCTGGGTTGATGACCAGAGAACTTGGGCAAACAATCGCAATTAAATGCTTGTTTTTACTGAAGTTTTGTAACGTGAACAGCCTTGATCTCGTTCTGTCGCTTGGATAGATCTACCTGTGGGTAAGGCTTTGAGGCGATGGGGGTAGAAATACGCGATCGCATCAGCGGCTACCCCTTGGGAATTTTGCCTGTGCTAGGGTCACGATAGCGCCCTAGAAAATGCCCATGGCCCACGACGATCCGCTTCAGTCTCTCCAGGCTTCACCGCTCCTGTCCATGCTGCAACAGCCTGCGGTGAATATGGTGGAGTTGGCTTCTATTCCGATTGCGCCAGAAATCTTTGCAGGGCAGCAGTTGGCCCAACAGTTTCGTTGGGAGGTGGATCAGCGCCAGGCATTTGATGATTATTGCCGCTGGTATGAGGCGATCGCCTTGCAGAACCAGCAAGAAATGACCTCCATGGCCAATGACCTAGATGTCTTGTCTTGGTTTCGCTGGCGACGTTAGTGAATGATGCCTTGCTCTAGTCACCTCACGAGCCTGCTTCGCAAGCCTGGCTGTTTCGATAAATGGGTGGGGGCTCTATATAGCCTCGAACAACAAAGGGTTAGCCGCTTGATGTTCGAGGCTAACCCTTTGTCTTTAATTGCCGGTCGAACCGCAAAAGTTGAGGCTAGCTAATAACCTCTAGCTCATCTTCCCGTAGGTGGGTAAAGAAAGGCTTTTCAGCATCAAACTTCACGTGCCAGGGGAAGTTGGCACTGATAGGCTTGCCTTCGTAATCCGTGGCTAGCTTTTGAATTTCCCCTTCCATGCCCTGTAGGTCAACGGCTTGGTGGATCTTTTTAGGGTAGTGGTACACCGTGATTGATGCTTTGACGCGAACGCGATCGCCAACTTTCATAAAATCTTCTCCAAGCACAGTCTGAGTATTTACCGGAGGGAGGACCGCTGCTTGCTCGGCCAGAACTCTCGGTTATCAAACGTGAATTCGTCTACATAATTTTACCGTCTCGTCATCCCCCAAGGATAGAAAGGTCGAATCCAACTGGGCCTATTCCACAATTTCTGGGATGGTTTCGAGGTCATCACCAGAAAACTCCTCCTCAGCAGGCTCAATCTCGCCCTCACTGGGCAAGAGCTCGCCATCCACTGAGTCATCGTCTATGGCACTGGGGTCTGTCTCGTCGATGCTGCTGTCTGAGCCTGGGTTGGTCTCAGAGTCCCTGTTGTCCAGGTCATTGCCCTCTGCAGGCTCGCTCCCGGGGGAGTCGGTTTCTCTCGGGAGAATTTCAACAGGAGTTTCTGCCCCTGGCAATGCGGGCCGCTCACGCTCCTTGTTCAACTGACGGAAGGCGATAAAGCCAATTAGGCCGCCCAATCCCAGAATCAGTAGGATGCTGATGATGGCTCGAAGAATGGCTCCAAATCTTCCACTGCTTGGGCTGGTGGGTACAGCGGAAGATGGAACGGTGGCCCGTAGAGCCTCAGAAGCAGCAGTGAGAGAATCTGCTGGTGTGGTGTCGTCCACGGTGGGCTCGCCGCCAATGAGCACAGGGTATTCCGGCGAAATGCGGCAACGATTGACCACCACTGAAGTATTGTCATGGCCGTTTCTGCTGTTGGCGAGCTCTACCCAGTCTTGAGCTGCCTGCTCCAGGCTGACCTGACCCCCCAGCAATGGAGCCACAGTATCCGCCCAGGCCAGCTCGACTTGGCCATTGTCACTTAAGCCATCGGAGCAGAGCAGTAGTAGGCCATCTTCATCCAGGATGAGACGCCGCACGGAGATCGATAGGTTTTCGCCATCCCGGGTGCCCAAGGCTTGGGTGAGTGAGCCTGCATCGCTACGCTGAAGCGCGCTGCGGTAGAAGCTGCGGCCGGTGCGCACTTCTCGGGTTGCCACGTCGTTATCCACGGTTAGGCCGTGACAATGGCGTTCGGTGATCCAGTAGGCGCGACTATCGCCCACATTGACCAGATAAACCTCATGGCTGAAGGGGCCTTCGGGAGCCAGGGGCTGTTGCACATGAACCGTCATCACCAGCGTTGTGCCCATGCGCTGGCGAGCATTGCGAGATTGGGCGTTGTTTTGGCTGCTAATCAGGTTATTGGCCACCCGAGCCGCTGCGGCCAGCTGCTCCATGATCACTTCCGGAGGGACCGGACTGGTGCTCGTGGAGAATTCATTGAGAAAAGCCTGCATTTGCAGCTTGATGGAGCGGACCGCCATTTGGCTGGCGACCTCGCCGCCTTCGTGACCGCCAATGCCATCACAGACGATAGACAGATGGGGAATCAACTGGCTGTCTGGAACCATGCCACGGTTCTTTAGATCTGAAGGCAGGGGATAGCAACTGTCTTCGTTTTGGCGATGCTCTGGGCCGGAGTCTGTGTGGCCAGCAGCTTGCATCCTCAAGGGGAACTTGGAGGATTGCTGGAGTAACAGCAGGTTGAGGCGGTGGGAAATCTCGGTCAGGCTGGCATCGCTGCTTTGGAGCTGCTCACCCAAGGCCAGCAGTTCGGGACGTACCTCTTGGTGACTTTGGGCAACCCACTGGTTCCACTTTTGACCCAGCATAGATAGGTCCGCTAGGGGCACATCACCCACATAGCGCTGTTTCGCAAGACCAAAGCCCAATGGCTTGTCTTCGCCTAAGGATGCGTAGAGCTCCCGCAGTCGTAAGCGCCACCCTTCAACCCGAAGATTGTCCTCGACGAGAAGGCTAGCGGCCACTCCCATCTCCGAAAGAGGCTCCCACAGGCTGAGGATTTGCCAAAACCAGGAAACCTGGCGCAGGGCACTCGCCTGAGTAATTTGATCTTTCAAGGCGGGCTGGAGACTGCCTGCACCCTCCAAGGGCACATTCTCCAGGAGCACCACAGGAGCATCATCGTCTTCGAGGGGACAGATGTCGTAGATGACGGGGAGGTGTAGTCGCTGGGGATAGAGGTAGAGATAGGGCAGCAATTCCCGATGGATATCTTCGGGATGCTCAATGGCTTGACCGGGCTGCATATCGAGCCAAATCTGAGGTGCTACGACACGATATCGCCCTGCAATTTCGGTGCCTGGAACCAGGTCTAGCGCTGCATCTCCAAGGGCCCATAGGTAGGGATTGATTAGGGGTTCCATGGTTGTCATGGTGCCGGTCATGGCATCTGAGTTGGCAGTTTTTGCGAGCAGATGGTGCTGCAACCGTGGAGTCTACCCAGCGGCAGCATCAGTGTAGTTTAGACTGCGCCGATCTGCTGACTGGTCGCTGACCTGTCGAACTCAGGCTGGGTTGGGAGTTGGGGCGATCGTTGAAATTTATAACAGCAGGGGCACCGCTTTTTGAGTGGGGCGATTAGCCTAGGAGAAGATCTAGACTTTGCTGTCTGTCTCGGGTTTGCCATGGCTCACTTCCCCTTCGTTTGCCGACGTTTTCCTCTCCTGGATGACTCTGTACATTTGCGGAATACTCAGCTTGGAGCTTGTAGATCTACACAGCGTAATGGACTAAGTCTTGTAGGTCGTTCTCTCGCTGGGCTAAGACTAGCTTGATGATGAAACAGCCAAGGCTCTGGGCCTGAGATGGCACCGTTGATTGGGCAGGCAGGAGACAACCTCTCTTGACCCAGCCATTGATTGAGTTAAGTCCGTCGGTATTAGAAGACCGTTTGAGTCTCGATCGTTAATGCATTGGACGTCACGCTATGGCGATTTCTCCGGCTTATCTTTGGGCTTTTCTTGGCATCATCTTTTGCCTCATGGAGGTTTTGATCCCGTCGGCCTTTACCGAGTCAGCTTTGGGATTGGCCGCTTTTGGGGTGGCGATCGCTGCTCTGGTCATTCCTCAGCTATGGATCCAGGCTCTGCTCTGGTTCCTGCTCTCAACCCTGATGATCCTATTGTTCCGGCGATTATCTAGAGGTCGTCGCAACCGCAGTTGGCGCATGGATGCTGTGGTTGCAAAGACTCTAACCTCTATCCCTGCAGGAGATGTAGGCCGTGTGATTTATGAAGGGGGCTCCTGGCAGGCCAGGTCCTTTGACCCGGAGCTAGAGATTTCAGCCAATCAACCAGTGAACGTTGTCCGCCAGGAAGGCAATACCCTCATCGTCATGCCTGAGTCTGCATTACTTTAAGCCATGCTGATTTCTCGCCTATTCGGTGAATCCTAGAACCAAGCAAGCCGAGGCTTAGACACCGCCTGACCTTAGACCGACATTCCGCTGCATTGCGCGACATACGTTTCGCGACAAGCTGAAGTTTTTGAGAATTACAACGGAGAATTAAAGAATGGGTTCTTTCGTAAGCATGTTGGTTGCCATGGCCGTGGGAGGAAGCGTCCTGGCGAGTTCGATTAAAATCATTAACCAAGGCGATCAAGCTCTGGTAGAGACCCTAGGTAAGTACAACGGCAAAAAGCTAGAGCCTGGCTTGAATTTGATGGTGCCGTTTCTTGACCGCATCGCTACGAAGGAGACGGTGCGCGAGCGGGTCTTAGATATTCCCCCCCAAAACTGCATCACCAAGGACAACGTTTCCATCACTGCTGATGCTGTGGTCTACTGGCGCATCGTGGATTTGTCTAAGGCTTACTACAAGGTTCAAAACCTGCGAGATGCCATGGTCAACCTGGTGCTCACTCAGATTCGCGAGCAGATGGGTAACTTGGAGTTGGATGAAACCTTCACGGCCCGCACAACGGTGAATGAAGTGTTGCTGCGAGAGCTGGATACGGCAACAGATCCTTGGGGCGTCAAAGTTACCCGTGTGGAATTACGCGAAATCGTTCCTTCCAAGGCTGTTCTCGATTCGATGGAATTGCAGATGGCGGCTGAGCGCCAAAAGCGTGCCGCGATTCTGACATCTGAGGGCGAAAAGGAGGCTGCTATTAACTCTGCCCGGGGTCAAGCCGAGGCCCGAGTGCTAGATGCAGAAGCTCGCAAAACCTCCGTTGTACTCGATGCAGAAGCTGCACAAAAAGCCCTGGTGATGAAGGCTCAAGCAGAAAAACAAGAGACGGCTTTGAATGCCTATGCCACTGCTGATGCCCTGAAAATCTTGGGTGATGCGTTATCCAAGAATCCCAAGTCTGCTGAAGCCCTTCAGTTCTTGCTGGCAGAGCATTACCTGCGCATGGGCCAGAAGATTGGTGAGAGCGATAGTAGTAAGGTCATGTTTATGGATCCCGGTACGATTCCGGCGACTCTCGAAGGGGTGAAGTCCATTGTCTCCAGTGCGGATGCCGCTGAGGCGGTGGGGAACTTGCCTTTAGACCTGGGCGTCCATTAACCCGTGATGACCGCTGAAGGATCCGCTGCCTAGCTAGAGTCAGGCTAAGCAGCAGATTCGAAGGCTCCTGTTGAGCTTCTACTTCCTATATGGATTGTTCAAGACGTGCCCTTGGGTGCGTCTTTTTTTATGGTTCATGCAAGCGCCGAATTTTTGCTCCTCGAATAAGGCTGCGGGCGCATGGTCGTATTCCTTTTGCATCAATCAGATCGCAGGGGAGCACCGAATCGGATTTTTGATGATTCAAGTCAGGTTCAATTGAGGGGCTTGAAATAGCGCATCATTTCAGGCTCATAGCCTTGCCCCTCATACCATTGGCGTACAGCCTGATTGCTGGCAAAGGCATTCAGGGTTAGGAAGCGATAACCCTTGGTCTGTGCCCATATTTCGGCTTCGGCCATGAGTAAACGGCCTAGACCTGTTCCCTCGGCAGCGGCGGTGACTGCGACGTCTGCCACATGGCCATGGCGCTCTAGGGAAAAGCCATCGACTTTGGCCTGGAGGTAGATGAAGCCTAGAGGATGGGCTTCTTGCTCAGCGATGAGTAAGGCGTCAATGGGAGGGCGCTCGTCCATAAATTGACAGAGGGGGCGTTCAATTCCAGCGATGACTTGAATAGAAGAGCGCCCTGGGGGGATGGCGTTTTCGATAAACCGGGGCACAAGGCTGAGGATAAAGTCGCGATCGCCCGTTTCAAAGGGACGGATACGGATGCTAGCAAGATCAATCATTCGGGCGAACAATACTGGCAGAATGGCTTCGCCAGAATAGCGCTCTAGCGAGGGGTCATAATCTCTGAATTGGCTGGCCGTAAGCCTATGAGGATTGTCTCGCAGACTCCTCCCCAAAAGGGGCACCCATTAACCCCATACACACAAAGTCAAGCTTTGCTACAGATCGTTTCATTGGTTCATAGATCTTCTTGTCAAATTGTGTCAGCTACTCCTAGAACCCCTATGACACCGCCATTTTTTGGTACAAATCTTAGTGGGTCATAGGTATTCCTGCTCCCTTGCTGCCTGTCTTCAATCGATTGGCGCATGGTCTGAATAACAGCTGCTGGCAACCGCCCCAAAAGAGAACAAGCACCCCGAGGAGTTCTGCCTGGATGTTCACCTACGTCAAGTCCACCATCCGTCACATTACCCCCGACGACCTCAAAGGTCGTTCTTTAGTAAAGGTGGTCTACGTCGTACTGGAATCTCAGTACCAGAGTGCGCTGTCTGCCGCTGTGCGGACCATCAATGAAACTAATCCTGATGTCGCAATTGAAATCAGCGGCTATTTGATTGAAGAGCTGCGCGACGAAGAGAACTTTGAGAACTTCAAGAAAGACGTTGCTGAAGCGAATGTCTTCATCGCTTCCTTGATCTTCATCGAAGACTTGGCGGTGAAGGTGGCTGAGGTGGTTGCTCCCCACCGCGATCGCCTAGACGCTGCCATCTGCTTCCCCTCCATGCCCGAGGTCATGCGCCTCAACAAGCTGGGCAAGTTCACCATGTCGAACTTGGGCCAGTCCAAGAGCATGATTGGCGAATTCATGAAGAAGCGCCGCCAGAAGGATGCGGCGGGCTTCGAAGACGCCATGCTCAAGCTGCTGCGCACCTTGCCCAAGGTGCTGAAGTATCTGCCGGTGGAAAAGGCCAAGGATGCTCGCAGCTTTATGATGAGCTTCCAGTACTGGCTGGGTGGTTCTCCTGAGAACTTGGAAAACTTCCTGTTGATGATTGCCGACCGCTATGTCTTCAACAAAGACGTTGAAGGCAATGAGCTTGACCAGCCCGAGGTTGAGTTTGCTGAGCCGGTGGTTTACCCCGAGCAGGGCATCTGGCACCCCATGGCTCCTGAGATGTTTGAGGACATCAAGGAGTACATGAACTGGAGCAACTCCCGTAAGGATGTTGCCCAGGACGGCCCCATCATTGGCTTGGTGCTTCAGCGCTCCCACATCGTTACCGGAGATGATGCCCACTATGTGGCGGTGATTTCCGAGATGGAGTATCGCGGCGCTCGCGTGATTCCCGTCTTTAACGGTGGTTTGGACTTCTCCAAGCCTGTGAATGCTTACTTCTTTGACCCCCTTGAGCCCGACGATGCTCTGGTGGATGCCACGGTCTCTCTGACCGGTTTTGCTCTAGTTGGTGGCCCTGCTCGCCAGGATCACCCCAAGGCAATTGAGACGCTCAAGCGCTTGAACCGCCCTTACATGGTGGCCCTGCCCTTGGTCTTCCAAACCACCGAAGAGTGGGAAGACAGTGACTTGGGTCTGCACCCCATTCAGGTGGCGCTGCAAATTGCGATTCCTGAACTGGATGGTGCGATCGAGCCTATCGTCCTCTCCGGTCGCGACGGCAACACCGGCAAGTCCCACACCCTGCAAGACCGGGTGGAGATGATTGCCCAGCGCTCCATCAAGTGGGCCAACCTGCACCGCAAGCCCCGCAAGGAAAAGAAGGTGGCCATCACCGTTTTCTCCTTCCCCCCTGACAAAGGCAACGTCGGTACAGCTGCTTACCTGGACGTGTTTGGATCCATCTACTGCGTTTTGCAGGACATGAAGTCCAAGGGCTATGACCTGCCCAAGCTGCCCAAGGATGCCAAGTCCCTGATGGAGGAAGTGCTCCATGATGCCCAGGCCCAGTACAACAGCCCTGAGCTGAACATCGCCTACAAGATGTCGGTGCCTGAGTATGAGCGCCTGACGCCTTACCACAAGGATTTGGAAACCAACTGGGGACCCGCTCCGGGCACGCTCAACACCGATGGTGAGAACCTGCTGATTTACGGCAAGCACTTCGGCAACGTCTTCATCGGCGTCCAGCCCACCTTCGGCTATGAGGGCGACCCGATGATGATGCTCTACAGCCATAGTGCTAGCCCTCACCACGGTTTTGCCGCTTACTATACTTACCTCACCAAGGTTTTGGATGCCGACGCAGTTCTGCACTTTGGCACCCACGGCTCCTTGGAGTTTATGCCCGGTAAGCAGATGGGCATGTCCGGTGCCTGCTATCCCGATAGCTTGATCGGCAATATCCCCGATCTCTACTACTACGCGGCGAACAACCCTTCCGAGGCGACCATCGCTAAGCGTCGCGGTTATGCCACCACAATTAGCTACCTGACCCCTCCTGCTGAAAATGCAGGTCTGTACAAAGGCTTGAAAGAGCTAGGCGAGCTGGTGGGCT
>CALLPZ010000554.1 GCA_938015405.1 uncultured Pseudanabaenaceae cyanobacterium | reverse complement strand
GTTGATGACGATCGCCGGGGAATTGGGCGGTTTGGGGGAGATGCTGCAGCTACCCGCCTTTACCAGTCTCTGTGAATCTGTGCTGGAGGCCCTGGATCAGGTGGAACAGCCGACCCAGGCGATCGCCCAGGCGGCTCGGGGAGCTTGGCGTCAGGCCCAGGCTTTTGTGTTGAGCCAGCAACTGGATCTAATCCCCTCCCAGTTGGATTTGTCTCTGCAGGGGCTGTCTGAACAGGATTCCTCTTCCCTCAAACCGTCTCTAGAGCAGTCCCTGGAAGCATCCACCTTGCCAGGGGAACTTGGTGACATGGCTGCGGCAGTCGATCCCCTGGCAGTCAATCCCTTGGCAGTGCTGCCAGAGCCGCTGGCCTTCGCTGGGGAGGGCGACGGAGCAGGACAATTGTCTGACCGGCCTACTCCAGAGGTTTGGTCAACGCCTGGGGAGCCCCAGGAAGATGAGGAGCGCACCGTTCGGGTCTCCCTCAAGCGACTGGAGCAGCTTAATGATCTCTTTGGTGAACTAACGATTGAACGCAATGCCTTGGCGCTGTATTGCGATCGCCTGCGTAGCCTAACCCAGCTGCTCAAAGGACGGGTAGGCAAGCTGGACCAAAACAACCAAGAGCTAAAAGCTTCCTATGATGAATTGGCCCATGCCATTGCTGGGCAGACCACCGTTACGAGTTTGGCCGGAGTGAATGGTTCTAGCTCCATCAATTCACGCTTGTCGAGTCGCCTGGGGGCTTTCGGGTCGGGTGGGTTTCAGTCGGACCATCAGGGCTTTGATCGCCTGGAAATGGACCAATATGACAGCCTCAGTCTCCAGTCCCAGGGGGTGATGGAAACGATGGTTCAGGTCCAAGAGGTGACCACGGACATTGATTTGAGTTTGGTCGAAACCGATCAGACTCTCCGCAACCTCCATAAGACGACGAAGCATCTGCGCAATCAGTTGACCCATTTGCGGATGCGTCCCCTCACCGATGTACTCGACCGCTTTCCCCGCGCCCTGAGAGCCTTGGGCCTGGAGCATGGCAAGCGAGTGAGTTTAGACCTTCAGGGCAGCAATACCCTCGTCGATCGCAATGTGCTCGAAGCGCTGCAAGAACCCCTGATGCATTTGCTGCGGAATGCCTTTGACCATGGCCTGGAGACCCCAGAGGAGCGGCGAGCCCAGGGCAAATCGGAGGAGGGCAATATTACGATTCGGGCCTTTCAACGGGGCAATCGCACGCTGATTGAATTTCAAGACGATGGTCGGGGAATCGATATCGAAAAGGTGCGAGCTAAGGCGGCCACAATGGGGCTGGATGGGGAGCTGCTGGACCAGGCCAGTGAGCAGGAACTACTGTCCTTGATCTTTGAGCCGGGGTTTAGCACTAGCTCCCAGGTGACTGCTCTGTCAGGACGTGGCGTGGGCATGGATGTGGTGCGCGATCGCCTCAAGCCCGTCCGGGGCGAAATAACGGTGGCGACGCAACCAGGGCAAGGGACGACCTTTACCCTGGCGGTTCCCTTTAGCCTGGCAGTGCTGCGCGTGCAGGTGGTGGAGAGCCATGGCATGTTGCTAGCTATTCCAGCAGACAGCGTGGCCGAGGTGATCTTGGCAGAGCAAGTGGCTGACTCGAGTTCCGAAGATACCGAGGAGAAAGAGTTTGCTTGGAATGGCAAAAGAACTCGCTGGATTGGCCTTGATCCTTGGCTTCAATTTAACTGCCCTTGTCCGCCCTATAGCCTGGAGGCTAATCCTAAAATTGACTGCCCCGCCCTGCTGCTCCTGGGAGATGAATCTGCCGGACCAGTGGCAGTGGAAATCGAGCGGTCTTGGGGAGAGCAGGAGGTTGCCATTCGCCAGGTTGAAGGGCAAATCGCCATGCCCCCCGGCTTTAGCAATTGCAGCATTATGGGTGATGGCCGGGTGATTCCCTTGGTTAATTTGGTTGAGATTCTCCAAGGGCCGACTCAGGAACAAAACAGATCTACTGCTGATGCATCTGCTCAGTTCCCGGTCATTCCCCAAGCATCTTCCAGTAAGCCAGCCGTACTGGTGGTGGATGACTCCATCAACGTTCGACGCTTCTTGGCTCTGACCCTGGAAAAGGCGGGCTATCGCGTTGAACAAGCCAAGGATGGTTTGCAGGCCTTGGAGATGCTGTCGGCTTCTCTGCCTGTTCAGGCGATCATCTGTGATATCGAGATGCCTCGTCTGGATGGCTATGGTGTCTTGGCTAAGGTCAAAGCTGACCCCGCCATGGCGCATCTTCCCATCGCCATGCTGACCTCCCGCACGGGGGAGAAGCATCGCAAATTAGCGATCGATCTGGGAGCTTCTGCCTATTTCTCAAAACCCTACAATGAGCAGGAATTATTGGAACAACTGGAATCGATGATGGTGGCAGCCTAAGGATTGATTTATGGAGGCGATCAGGTGCGATTTCTTTTGTTATTGATAGGGCTATTTCTGGGCTCTCTTGGAGTTGCCTTTAGAATTCAATTGGCCAATAGTCAAGACTCGCTTACCGGAAGAGAGCCTCGGCTCGATCCTCAGTCAGCGGCGGCAAAGGAGGCCTTGGGAGACTATGCCCAGCCCCTCTCTGAATTATTCCCAGAGCCCGTAGACCAACCTTCGGCAGCAGCGGCCAAGGCCAGTGTCGCTAGCAATTTGCAAGTGCTCCGGGCCACGCGAAAATGCATGGGCTGTAACCTGCGAGGGGCGGACCTCAGAACGATGGATTTGAATCGGGCTAATCTGACTGGAGCCAATTTGACTGGGGCTAATTTTTCTGGGGCTCGCTTGATTAATACCACCCTAAAGCAAGCTGATTTGACTAAGGCCCAGTTTAGAAAAGCAATTCTTCAAGGGGCAAACCTTCAGGAGGCTGACTTGACTGCTGCTAATCTGCATCAGGCAGAAATGCTCAACATTAGCCTTGAGAATGCAATGCTCCGCAAGGCCGATCTGTCGGATAGTGAGCTGCGGGATTCTAATCTCAAACAGGCGGATTTGCAGAATGTAAATGCCCGAGATGCCAGCCTCTACGGAGCCATCTTAATCGAAGCCAATCTAGCGGGGGCTGATTTCTCCAGGGCTGATTTAAGATTTGCCAATTTAACAGGGGCAAACTTACTTGAAATGGATTTAAGTCATGCCAATTTGCTCTACACCATTATGCCTGAGGAGTCTGGCTACCATGGCATTACGCCCTATTAGTGGATGTTTTGGTTTATCCCTCTGAGCTTTCCCCCTTGAAAGAGGATAGCTTTGGCGATGCTAGATGCTTCGGGTTTTCTAGCCTTTTGTACCTTTATTGCTTGCGTTGAATCGATGGACTTCTTACAGCTCATGTTTCCGAGCTTTGCATCTCGCCAGGCTCGTTCCCGAAAGAGCTGGCATGGCTTAGGGACTCGATTGCTTCTGCTGAGCACCACGATCGCCCTTAGCAGTTGTAGTACCAGCAATAAGGTTTCCCAAGGGGTAGAAAAATGGTTGCGTTGGCACCCCGCTCTGAGTCAAGC
>CALLPZ010000553.1 GCA_938015405.1 uncultured Pseudanabaenaceae cyanobacterium | reverse complement strand
GCCCTGGGGGTTTAATACCCCTTAATTTACTCAGCTCAAAATCATTTTTGCAGTAGATCTCTGGGTCATACTTTTTAACAAGGGTAGCTTGCATCCACCTGCTCACTCAGGATTTCGTTATGACAACTTTGCAATTACAAGATCAGATTGCACTAGTGACTGGTGCTAGTTCTGGTATCGGTTCAGCGGTGGCGATCGCCCTGGCAGCAGCAGGAGCCAAGGTTGCGGTCAACTATGCCCGCAGTGCCAAAGGGGCTGAAGCGGTTGTCGCTGAGATTAAGGCGGCCGGCGGTGAAGCGATCGCCATCCAGGCTGATGTCAGCCAGGAAGATCAGGTCCTGAGTATGTTTCAACAGCTCTACAAGGCCTACGGTACTATCGATATCCTGGTCAATAATGCAGGCCTGCAAAAGGATTCAGCCTTTGTCGATATGACCCTGGACCAGTGGACAAAGGTCATTGATGTGAATCTAACGGGCCAGTTCCTTTGTGCCAGGGAAGCCGCTAAGGAGTTTATCCGTCGGGGCGTGGTGCCTGCAAAGTCTTGCTCAGCAGGCAAGATCATCTGCATGAGTTCGGTCCATGAGGTGATCCCTTGGGCGGGCCATTGTAACTATGCCGCTTCTAAGGGGGGCGTGATGCTGCTGATGCAGAGCATGGCCCAGGAGTTGGCTCCCAAAAAGATTCGGATTAACAGTATTGGTCCTGGTGCCATCAAGACCCCCATTAATACGAGTGCTTGGGATACACCAGAGGCGGAAGCGGAACTGCTCAAGTTGATTCCCTATAACCGAGTGGGCGTTCCTAAGGATATTGGTAATGCGGCGGTTTGGCTGGCATCGGACCAATCGGAGTACGTCAACGGCACAACACTCTTTGTCGATGGTGGAATGACACTTTATCCCGGCTTTGCTACAGGAGGTTAATGAACATGGCTAATCTTTTTATTCCAGTGATTTTGGGCACCGTTCGCCAAGAGCGAATGAGTGAGCCCGTGGCAAACTTTGTTGTGAAACAAGTGAGTCAGCTGACCGATGTTGAGACTGAACTCATCGATATTCGTGTCTTGCCGCTTCCTCTGGATAACGCTGGCCCTGGTGCCAAAATCCCAGCTGTGGCTGAGCTAATGCAGCGGGCTGATGGCTTTATCATCGTGACCCCAGAATATAACCATGGCTATCCTGGCTTGCTCAAGCATTTCCTGGATCTGCATTATGCAGAATACGTTCATAAGGCTGTAGGAGTTTGCAGCGTTTCTTCAGGTTCCTTCGCGGGGGTTCGGGCGGTGGAGGCACTCCTGTCTAGCTTTAAAGCCTTTGGCCTATCGCCCATTGTCCCTGACTTCAATATTGGCGATGTGGAGAAAGTGATGGATGAAACGGGGCAGTTTAAGGACCCCGCAACCTATGAACGCCGGTCAGAGCGATTCCTGCAGGAACTGGTTTGGATGACCAAGACGCTGAAGCATGGCCGTGAGAATTTCGAGTTGAGTTAATCCGCTTGGGGCGATCGCTGGCAACAGGGCAACCGCTGTACTCGCTGGAAGTTTAACCCCAATTCTGTGACGTGATGCTGCTCCGAGCAGCATCAGGCCGGACAGATTACTTGCTTCAAACGCTGCATTCACCCGTCGGGAATTTTTGTATGTCTAACGATATTGCCTCAGGCTCAGAGCATTGGTGGAAAAGTGGTGTCATTTATCAAATTTATCCACTGACCTTTGCCGATGGTAATGGTGATGGAACGGGTGACTTGTCGGGGATAATCCAACGCTTGGATTATCTCAATGATGGCGATCCCAATAGTTCAAAGAGCCTCGGCGTTGATGCGATTTGGCTATCACCGATTAATAAATCGCCGATGATTGACAATGGCTATGACATCAGCGACTACAAAAGTATCTGTTCTACCTTTGGGACGTTAGAGGAGTTCGACACACTCATTGCCCAGTCTCACCAGCGGGGCATCAAAGTAATCACGGATTTGGTGGTTAACCATACCTCCAATCAACATGATTGGTTTAGTGAATCGCGATCCAGCCAGGATAATCCCAAAGCAGACTGGTACTTATGGCGAGATGCAGCCCCTGGTCGTGAGTTGCCTAACAATTGGTTGTCCTATTTTGGCGGTACGGGCTGGACTTATTGCCCCAAGCGTCAGCAGTATTACTTCCATACCTTTAATGAAAATCAACCCGATCTGAACTGGCAAAACCCGGCAGTTAGAGCGGCGATTTATGACATTGTGCGATTTTGGCTAGATCGGGGTGTCGATGGTTTTCGCTTGGATGCATCCAGTGTGTACAGCAAAGATCCCGACTTTCGCGACAATCCCATGAAGTATGGGTCATCGGATAAAAATGCTTATAACAATTACCATCATCTATACGATAAAAACTTGCCTGAGAATCATCAAATTATCAAAGAAATTCGGGCTGTTATAGATGAGTATGCTGATCGGGTTTTAATTGGCGAAACCTTTATTGATAGCCGACTCTATGATTCAACCATTTTTCATGGTGTGGAGAATGATGAGTTGCATCTTCCCTTGACCTTTGAGTTCCCTTTTAGTCCTTGGTACCCCGGCTATATTCAACGCGAAATTGAGAAGAAGGAATTCACTACTCCCAGCCAAGCTTGGCCAATTTACTTTTTAGACAATCACGATATTCCTCGCCATTTATCCCGCTGGATTGCCTGTAGCTTATGCACGGATCCAACCAGAGTGGCCAAGGCTGCAGCGACTTTATTATTGACCCTGCGAGGGACGCCAGTGCTCTACTACGGCCAAGAATTGGGCATGGTCGATAATCTTGATATTCCGAGCGATAAGTTACGGGATAAAGCCGTGGTTGCCAGTGAAACAGAGGAGACCCCACCGGCTCGCGATGGGGCCCGCACGCCAATGCAATGGGACCGTTCAGCCCATGCTGGATTTAGCTTTGGGCAGGATGTGGAGCCATGGCTACCCGTCCATCAAAACTATACTGAGCTGAACGTAGAATCGGCCTTAGAAGATGAAGCCTCAATCCTCAACTTTCATCGTCAGTTGATCAAAGTTCGAAATCAACATGAGGCATTACGTAGCGGTCAATGGCGATCGCTGATCCATTATCCCCACGAACATCTGGTCTACGTCCGTGAAACGGAGACCGAAACGATCCTAGTCTTGATTAATTTTGGTCATGAGCAGGCTTGTGCGATCGATGTTGCAATTGCGCCAGAAGGTTGGACCGTATTGCTCTCGACTGTATTTGAAGTCGGTGAAGAAATTCGCTTACCGGATGTGCTTCAAGCGTTCGAAATTTCAATCTTGAAGCAAGCGTAGATTATGAAGAGATCATCGCTAGAATTTCGTCGCTATGCAGGTTGGGATAATGCCGCCTGGATGGTTGGTCAGAGCCCACTGCAATTGGTGTTGGTGCCAGAAGTGGGTGGGCGGATTATGGGCGTTCGCTGGCAGGAGCAAGATCTGGCCTGGGTCAATCCGGAGCTGGCTGGCCAACCGTTGACGACTCGCGAATTAGAGCATCCCGCCACGGATAAAGTGCCGCTGGGATTCTCCCTTTGGGGGGGAGAGAAAACCTGGCTAGCGCCACAGTCAGGTTGGAATCATCAATTGCCATTTGTTGACTTGGATAGTGGGGCCTATGAGTTAACGGTGCTAGAAGAATCCCCTACAGAACTCACCGTGCAAATGACCAGTCCCATTTGCCGCGAAACGGGGGTGCGGATCACGCGAACCCTGAACTTGGGCACGAATGCCCAGGGCTGGACTGTGCGCCATCGGATTGAGAATTGTCATGATCAGCCCGTTGAATGGGGCATTTGGGGTAACAGCATGGTGCGCCGTCCGGCGACGGTTTTTCTGCCCACTCGGACTGATTCAAGTTTTCCTCAAGGTGTCAAAACCTTTGAGGCCGAGGGGGATGCGGTCTCCGCCCGATCACAGGTGGTGCAACAGCTAGATGGTTTTGCGGCGATTCATTGTGAAGCCCCGCTTAAATTCAAATATGGCGTGGATAGTGAGGTGGGCCTAATCCTAGCTGTTTTACCGGGTCAGGATGATCAATACGTGGCTCATCTAAAGCAATTTCCCACGTTTCATCCCGAGCCCTATGGACATGACTGTGTCGCGGAGGCCTTTAATGCCGATGCCTATGACTATCTGGAATTGGAAATCCATGGGCCAGTTAAACAGCTCGCCCCCCATGGGAGCTTTGAATTATTAGAGGAAAATCGCCTCTTAAATGTCTCAGCGATGCCAACCACGGCCCCAGAAATCCATCAACTGATTGATCGGATTAATCAGGAGCTTGCGTTATGACAATCAAGTTTTTTACCGATACCGGCATGGAAGTTCCAGCTGTGACCACAGCACAGATGATTGAAGTTGATCGTGTCGCCATAGAGGAAACGGGACCGAACCTGTTTCAAATGATGGAGAATGCCGGGCGCAATTTGGCTTTGCAGGCGATCGCTTGTCTAGATGAGCGCTGGCAACAGGCTAACATCGTGGTTCTTGCCGGTCGTGGAGGTAACGGTGGTGGTGGGATTTGTGCCGCTCGCCATCTCGCCAATCGAGGGGCGAAGGTGACGCTCTGTCTGTCGTCTCCCCTCGAGCATCTGAAGGATGTGCCGAAGTGGCAGCAACATATCTTCCAGGCTACGCCAGGGGACGAAATCGCGATCGCCGAGCTATTGGCCTCAGATGATCCCGTGGATTTGATTCTCGATGCTCTGATTGGCTATAGCCTGCGCTCTGCCCCCCGAGGGGATGCCCTTGCCTTAATCCAATGGGCCAATGCCACGGATGCTCCAGTGCTGTCCTTGGATACGCCCTCTGGAGTTGATTCTACAACGGGAGCAACGCCTGGAGAATTTATTCAAGCAGATTGGACGATGACTTTAGCCTTGCCGAAGACCGGTTTATTACCGGCGAAAACGGGCGAGTTGTTGTTGGCAGATATCGGCATCCCGGCAGGGGCCTATGCCTGGGAAAGTTTGAAGCTCAATTACCGATCTCCCTTTGGCGATCGCTATCGCATTTCCCTAACCGGGAGGGAGGCATGATGTTGAATTTTGGACGAGACATTTGTGGAGACTTAGCCAGCGCCGAAAGTCGGGAATGGCTGGTGACCAATGGCATTGGGGGCTATGCCTCGGGCACGGTGGGTGGCTTGCTGAGCCGTTGCTACCATGGCCTGTTGGTGGCTGCCCTTAAACCACCCCTGGGCCGAACCTTGCTTTGGTCCAAGTTAGACGAGACGGTGCGGTACAACGGTCAGGCGTATGAGTTGGCGACCAATCGCTGGGCCAGTGGCAGCATTGCGCCCCAGGGATACCAGCAGTTGGAGAGCTTTCGCCTCGAAGGCACCACCCCCGTTTGGAGTTTTGCCCTGGGGGATGCCCTCCTGGAAAAGCGGGTTTGGATGCAGCCTCGGGCCAATACGACCTATGTGCAATACCGCTTGAAACAGGCAACTGCACCCCTGTCCCTGTCGCTTAAGGCTTTGGTTAATTACCGGGACTATCACAGTACGACCCAAAGCCAGGATTGGCAGATGGATGTGAGTGCTGTACCCCAGGGAGTGGCCATTCGAGCTTTTGCAGATGCAACGCCTTTCTATTTGCTGAGCAGCCGAGGTGAATTTCAGCCCCAGCATGATTGGTATCAGGGCTTTGATTTGGCCATGGAGCGCTATCGAGGCTTGGGCGATCGCGATGATCATCTCCATGCTGCGAGCTTGGAACTGGAGCTGACCGTTGGAGAATCCCTGCTGATTGCTGCCAGTACTGAATC
>CALLPZ010000552.1 GCA_938015405.1 uncultured Pseudanabaenaceae cyanobacterium | reverse complement strand
TAGGTCTCCAGAATTGACCAGTTCTCGGCCAGAGAGGTATCGGGATCCAACACATCGAAAACAAAGAACCCATCAGGCTTGAGCAAAGGCTTCACCGCCGTGATCACGCTCTTCCAATAGTCCAGGGAGTAGTAGCAGCTCACGCCAGTGGCAATGACCAAGTCAAATTTGACGTCTTCGTAATCTAGAAGGTGGGCAGGCCCTTTCTTAATGCCATTGAATAACTTGGAATTAAGCTGGGGACCTCTAGCCTTAAGCGCATCCACAGCCACGCTGCTAATGTCTTGGCCGTAGAACCGCGCCTGCCAATCTCGCCAGGGGTAAACCAAGAAGCTCAGGCCGCATCCCAGGTCTAGGCAGAGTTGATTTTTCTTGGGCTTTGCGACTTCCCAAAAGGGCGAGGCGACCTTGGCTTGGAGGCTGCCAGCGGCCCAGTCTTGGAAGACAGGCATGGCCTCGACTTCCTCGGGGAGGTCGAAGGGTTTGCCTTCGTATTCCTGGTTAAAACGCTGGGCAACTGCCGAAATCTGTTCGGGCAGGCGCTCGGCTTCGCTGAATCCATCCGGTAGATTCCAAGCGGTCATGGCAATTTATCCCTTTAAGGCTTTCTGGAAGTTTTGGCGGTAGGAGCGATTGGCAATGACGAGGGCAGGCCAAAGGGCGGTCAGCATTAAGCGGTTGGCCGTGAAGTTGGTGCGTCGGAAGCCGCTCCAAAATTTAGCTGCGCCCCAGGTATAGACGCCTAGGCCAATGAACAAGGCTATGTATGCCATGAATGTTTCTGTAACGAACTGCGGTGGTCATGCACCGATGATGGGTGCGGCTATATCCTAGCGAAGCCCAAAGGTGATGAGTTGCAATACTCCTAGAGAGTTCATCTCCGGATGCTGTCGCTACTGAACTTTACGATTTGTTTGGTCTCGTTGGGGAAACTTGTAACAGCTACGTGACATCATTTTGATCCCACCCACCAGCCTTCTATGCCTAAGTTACGCTGAGAAAGGCGGTTGCCACTGACCGTGCCAGGTTTCCATCGCTTCAGGACATTCGGTATGCGTGCAGTTTTGATGGCAGGGGGGTCAGGAACGCGGTTGCGGCCGCTGACCTATGACTTGCCCAAACCCATGGTGCCCATCCTCAATCGGCCCATTGCGCACCACATTGTTGAGCTACTGAAGCGCCACGATATTACTGAGATCATTACGACGCTGCACTTTCTGCCAGGGGTGCTCCAGGAATATTTCCAAAATGGTCAGGATTTTGGCGTTCAGATTACCTATGAAGTGGAGGATGAACATCCACTGGGGACAGCGGGCTGTGTCAAAAATTGCGCGGAGCTGCTCACGGATACCTTTGTGGTGATCAGTGGCGATAGTCTGACGGACTTTGACCTGAGTGCAGCGATCGCCTTCCACCGCGAAAAGCAGTCCAAGGCCACGCTGATCCTCACCCGCGTGCCCGATCCAACTGAATTTGGCGTAGTGATCATTGACGATGACCAGCGCATCTATCGATTCTTGGAAAAGCCTTCCACCAGCGAGGTTTTCTCCGACACGGCCAATACAGGGGTCTACATTCTGGAGCCGGAGGTGCTGGACTATTTGCCCGAGGGCAAGGAAAGCGACTTCTCCAATGATCTGTTCCCCCGACTGCTGGCAGAAGGGGAGCCAATCTATGGCTATGTGGCCGATGGCTATTGGTGCGATGTGGGCAATTTAGAATCCTATCGCCAGGCCCAATATGACTGCCTTGCTGGAGCCATGGTCACCGAGGCTGCCTACGAGCAGCGCCGGACTGGGGTCTGGGTGGGCAAGGATACTTACATCGATGACACGGCCCGCATTGAGGCTCCGGTACTCATCGGTGATAACTGCCGCATTGGGCCTCGGGTCGTGATTTCAGCCCATAGCGTCATTGGCGATAACGTCACGGTGGGGGCCGATGCCACCCTTTCCCGACCCATCATTTGGAATGGGGTGCGCGTGGGTGAAGAGGCCAGTCTGGAGGCCTGTATTGTGGCTCGGGGGGCTCATATTGAGCGGCGAGCCCATGTGTTAGAAGGCGTGGTGGTTGGCTCCCTTTCCACCGTGGGAGAGGAGGCGCAGATTAGTCCCAATGTGCGGATTTGGCCCAGTAAGCAGGTGGAATCTGGGGCCACGCTGAATATCAATTTGATCTGGGGGCACACGGCCTACCGCAATTTGTTTCGCCAGCGAGGAGTGTCTGGCTTAGCCAATGTGGACATTACGCCGGAGTTCGCGGTGAAATTGGGGGCGGCTTACGGCTCCACGCTGGCACCGGGCTCTCAGGTGGCCGTGTCGCGAGATCAGCGCAGTATCTCCCGCATGTTGCTGCGATCGCTGATTGCCGGCCTCATGTCCGTAGGGATCAATATTCAGGATTTGGAAGCCACAGCGATTCCCATTGCTCGCACCTTTGTGTCCCGTTTGGAGGTAGAGGGCGGCATCCATGTGCGCATCCACCCCGATCGCCCCGACCACCTGCTAATCGAATTTTTTGATAGCCAGGGCATCAATCTTTCCAAGAGTCGCGAGAAAAAGATTGAAGGGGCCTTTTTTAAGGAAGATTTGCGGCGGGTGCAGATCCATGAGATCGGCGACATTCTCTATCCCAGTCAAGTTCTAGAGACCTACAGTGCCTCCTTTGAAGACTGTTTGAATACAAACGCGATCGCCAGTAGTCGCGCCAAAGTGGTGATTGACTACGCCTATTCTGTCTCCGGGGCGGTGCTGCCTCTCCTGCTCGGCAAGTTTGGTGGAGATGCCGTGGTGCTCAATGCCAGCCTTCGTCAAACGGTGCTCTCGGAGCTAGAGCGGGAAACCCTGCTCAGTCAACTAGGGCATGTTGTCGAGGCGCTGCGGGCTAACTTTGGAGTCCAAGTTTCGGCCAATGGGGAGCAACTGATTTTGGTGGATGAGTCCGGGGTGGCTGTTCGGGGCGAGCAACTCACGGCCTTGATGGTTCACACCATTCTCACTGCTCGGCCTCGGGGCACGGTCGTCGTGCCGGTCAATGCCTCCAGTGCCATTGAACAAATTGCCCGCCGCCACGATGGCCAGGTGATTCGCACCAAGGCGAATCCCACCGCCCTGATGGAGGCCTGTAATAGCTCCCCCAATGTAGTGCTGGGGGGCAGTGGCGAAATGGGCTTTATTTTCCCCCAGCTCCACCCCGGCTTTGACTCCATGTTTTGCATTGCCAAATTGATGGAGATGCTGACGATTCAAGAGCGAAACCTGGGCCAAATTCGCTCGGAGCTGCCAACGATTTACCACCGTCGCTATCCGTTGCGCTGCCCTTGGAATGCCAAGGGGCGACTGATGCGTCACCTGATTGAAATTACGCCGCCGGATAAGGTGGAATTGATCGATGGGGTCAAAATTGTTGACTATCCGAACGATCGCTGGGTGTTGATTCTGCCCGATGCTGGCGAGCCCCTGGTTCACATTTATGCAGATGGCGATGACCGAGACTGGGTGGATCGGAGTTTGCAGGATTACCGCAGTAAAATTCAGGCTTTTATCGACTTAAGCCATGAAATTAGCTAGGCCATCAGCAGCTGCAAAGGGTTCGGCTGGAGCGATCCCATCGGCGATCCCGCTGGCGACGCCCCCGACTCTCAACCCACGTTGTAAGATCAGCTGTATTAGACAGATTTATTTGCCCGCTTCCTTAGCGCTATGAACCAATGCATTTTGATGGCTGAAGTGGTTCAGCCCGCCCAAACCCGCTATACCCCTGATCAAACCGCGATCGCTGAAGCTGTGGTGCAATATCCTGGCCTGCGCCCGGACGATCCGGCGGGCACCCTCAAGATTGTGGGTTGGGGCAACATGGCTCAGGAGGTGCAGGAGCGCTGTCAGCCGGGCCAGCAGTTTGTCTTCGAAGGTCGTCTGCGCATGAACACCGTCGAAAACCCAGCAGGCTTTAAGGAAAAGCTCGTCGAGCTGAATATCAGCAAAATCCATGCCATGGGTGCCGGGGTTGA
>CALLPZ010000551.1 GCA_938015405.1 uncultured Pseudanabaenaceae cyanobacterium | reverse complement strand
GTGACGAAGATGCCAGTGCAGTCCTCGAGAACATCGAGCCATCGGGCTTCATTGCCTTCATTGGGATAACGGATATCCAGGACTTGAACCTGCTTCCCGCCCATGGCTTGAAAAATTTGATAGTAGCGATCGCCGACGACGGCGGGCTCACGGGAGGCGCATGGGATGATACCGATGACCGCGTCACTCCCGCCTGCACTCTGAAAGAAGGCGCTGAGGATATTCCGGCCATTGACCTTATCTTCTGCTCCCCCAATGACCAGGACTGGATATTGGGTAGAAATCACCATGGGCTGTTTGGCAAGACGAGGTTCCATCTTCAGCATAGAGCTACCCTTTCCGTTAGTTTGGCGCATTGTATTGAAGCGCAATGTTGCGAGATGCTCGAGCTTGGCTCAGCTACAACATTGGCGGCAGTGATGAGGTTGTCAACAGTCCTCACACTAGGCTGAATATACCAATGACTCAAGGCAAGATTTTGTGCTTAATGTGACGGAAAGCTGGAGTGAAAGAAATTGATAAAATGCGATTTTTTATGCTCTAAAGATAGTGGGATGTGCATACATTTCTGCCGCTGCCATTGGCATCGCTAAATAACCGGAGGCGATCGCCGTCAGCCTGCATCAAGCATCCGTTGATTTGAGGATTGGATGCTGTCGCTGGGCAACTGCTTGGCGGTGCTTTCGCAGGAAAAACGTATGCCTTCCTCGGAAGAGATTTCTTTCAGGGAGGCTGAAAGGCTGGTTAAGCGACCTGGCTGGCATCCAAGCTAAAGGCCTCTGCTGCGCCATAGTTAACATGCCAACCGAGGTCTCGCAGTGATGAAATGGTGAGCTGGCTTAGGGGGAGCGGAGTACCAATGCCTTCTGCACGCGGAGTCATAATCTCTTCATCAAAGATTTCTTCACTCCAGTGAGTCAGGCTTTCCAAATCTAGGGGCACATCGGTGGCGATGCCCGTTCCTAACAATTCTCCGTAAGCTTGCCCGGCGTAGCTATCGCCGCGGTATACCCCTTTGTCTTGATCGACGAGGTCATTGCCTCGTTTGTCCCAGATGACGCCTAGTCCCAGTACGTGACCGATCTCATGTCGTAAGACAGATTCTAGATAATCGGGATTCTCGTTGTAATCATCGAGGTAGAGATTATTGAGGACAGCGACGCCCACCACTGGAACTAGGTTATCCCCCGTATTTCGATAGGTCTGGGGGCCAGCGTAGGCCAGGAAAGGATTGGTTTCGTTGGTGGTTCCGTAGATGCCTAGCGCCAACTCTAGAGGACGATCAAAGCTGCTATGGCTAATGACGTTTTCCCAGTAGTCAGCAGCGCTTGCAATGGCGGCACGGGCCTCATCATTGAGTTGTTCGCTGCCTAGCTTATAGATCACCTCGATGGAAAAGGCACGATCATCCACTTCTGATGCTGTGAAGCTGGTCGCCACCGAATATTGGGTTTCCGATGAATTGATGTCTTGCTCTAGCACCCGCAGGACATAATCACCCTTTTGGAGAAAATGGCGAATGGATTCGTCTGTCTTATTGTGCTCCCATTCCCAGGCGACAATCTCCCCAGCATCGACTTGACCATTCTTGTTCTTGTCTTGGATGAGCTGGACGTCGGCATCGGCGCTTAGGTCTGTTAAGTCAGCGGTGAAAACCCCCGTCTCCTCGACACTGAACTGATAGAGGTCTGCAGAACCTTGCGCTAGGTTGCCGGAACGTTTGAACAGGACGGATGGAACTGTCGTCGCTTGGGTCAGGTCATCAATTGGGTCCATTTCATCCTTTTGGAGAGCAGCTATTTCGCTATCATCGAGTCCCACAATGTCTGACAAGTCGTTCGTTTCTTCCGTTGAAGACGTTGGCGAGGATGTATTAGTTGCGGTTTCGGTGTTTGAGGGGGCCTGGTTGCTGTTGGAGTTTGTTCCCGCAGCGCCTGCTGTGGTGGAAGCACCCTCATTGGTCTCTGGCGGGGTGGCGTTGTCTTCGGTTGTGTTCGCAGCAGCTGTAGAAGTTTGAATTGCGCTGAACGAGGTTGTGCTGGTTTGAGTTGAAGGGGGACGAGTCGTGAGGGGGAGGGAGCTGGCTTGAGCAGATGGCCCTAGCTCATCTTTGGCGTCAACTGCGGATGTTTCTGCTTTGCTCGTTGCCTCAGAAACTTGATTTGAGAGGGGTTTTGTAAGGGAAACTTTGGGATTGGAGGCGTTGGAGGCTGTGCTTGAAGTGGTCTCTGTAGCTTGATTCTTACTCGCATCCTCTGGTGAAGATGTTTCGGCTTGAAGAGATTGCCCAGAGAGAAGGCGATCGCTCGTCGCGATGTCTCCAGTGCTTCGCTTCGTTGCGGAAACCATTGTCGTGATTGATTGCTCAATGAGTTGATTCGCCTGTTGCGATGTTTCTGAAGCTGTTTTTCTCTGGCTTGTTGTGCCATTTGGCTCTGAAACTTTAGCCTCGCTTCCTAGGGCTGCTTTACTCGTGATTTGCTTGCTCGTTGCAACATCTGTTGTCTGTTGCTGCGAGGTTGCGGCTAATGAGGCTGGGTTGGAAGTGGCGATGGCTTTTTCTCCTCGCTCTCCATTCAATTTTCCTGGAACGATTCTCTGCTCTGAATTGCTTTTGTCTTTCGACGTGGGTGTCGTGCTGGGAGAAGTTGAGGTGTCTACTGCTTTAGAGTTTGCAGACGCCGGGTTTCTATTGGTAGATGTTTCTGGCCCTTTCGCTGCCGCTGGACTATCCTCTAGCGCCCGACCAGCCTTCACCATCGGAGGGGGAAGTAAGGACGATTGAGGAGGAGATGCCTGAGTTGGGACGCTAGATACCATAGATGCGGGACGCAATCGAAATTACCGAAACTTTCAGAAGATGTTTTCAGTATTCAACGGAAAATGAGAATTGGATGCCACCTTCATGGAACCTTTATGGGGTCTCGCCCCTCACTCTGTCAAACCTAGACTTGAATTAGATAAGTCGTGTTTTCGCCTTTAATTGGAGCTCTGTAGTCTAAGTACTTTGCCTGTTATTTTGTTACTTAGAAAGGGGCTGTTGGCTGCAAGAGACTGTAGGTTCTCGATCCTTGCTTGCCAGGATTGATGGGGATTGAAAAGCAACCATTCCCTTTGATTCTGTTCCAGGCTCGGTGGTATCTGCTGTAAGCATTGAGCGGGTTGGCTACTGAGTCTTTCCCATAGGTTTAGAGCTGACCAATCGCCATTTGTAATAAATTGTTCCCAGAGAATAGGAAGTGCCAGTTCTAGGCCGATAGCGCCGCTAGGCGCCACCCCAAAGGCGACAGTCTTCTCTTCATAGCTATAGGGGCTGTGGTCGATGGCAATGCAATCAATCACGCCCGTTTTTACGGCTTCAATTAAGGCTTGTTGATCTTCCGGATTGCCCAAGGGCGGGCTGAGACGCAAGCAGGGATCGTAATTTTGAAGATCCTGACTGTTGAACAGTAGGTGCATCCAGGTGACGCTAGCGGTAATCGGAATCTGAGCTGCTTTGGCCTGTTGGACGAGTTCGACGCCTCGGGCAGTGGAGATGCGCATGCAGTGAGCGGGGGTTCCGCTGGTGCGTACCGCTTCGATTAGAGCTGCTAGGGCAACGGTTTCCGAGGTCGCCGGGTCACCCGGGAGGCCTAGTTGGAGTGCTATGGGACCTTCACGCGCTATGCCACTGCCGGCTAGCGCTGGCTCCTGAGCCCAGAGGGCAATGGGGCGCTCCATGGGATGGAGATATTCCAGTAGGCGGCGGAGTAGGGCCATGTCGCCTACTGGGTGGCCATCACAAAAACCCAGGGCACCTGCTTCATTGAGCTCCTGGAGCTCTGTCATTTGCTTTCCCTTTGCACCTTCGGTTAGGGCTGCCCAAAACTGAAGTTGGGTTTGGCCAGCTAGCGGTTTGAAGCGAAGCTGCTGGGCCAATTGAGCGGCATTATCGATCGCCGGGCTGGTGGTTGGGAGTACGGCAACTCGACTGAATCCCCCCGCAGTGGCTGCTGCGGCTAGGCTGGCCAGGGTTTCTCGTTCTTCATGGCCGGGGTCTCCGCATTGGCTGTAGAGATCCACGAGACCGGGACCGATGATGAGCCCTTTGCAGTCATGAACGGTGGCGTTAGGAGGGGCTTCTAGGCTGGATGCGATCGCCACAATGACGCCATCCTCTACCAACAGATCTCCGACTTCATCACGTCCCTGGGTGGGGTCGATCAGGCGGGCTTGCTGGAATAGCTCCTGGGTCATGGGAGGGAGAGAGTCTGGGTGAGGGGAAACTGGTCGGTGTCTGGAGTGAGGGAAGGCTGACTTCTGGGGAGTGAGGTGCTGTCGAGTAATTCTAGGGATCTCAAGCAGAATGAGGGGGAGCAATACCTCCGGGAGTACTGCCCCCTCATTGCCTGTTTGAGCTGGCCTAAAGTGCGCCAGCAGCAGTCTTGTCAATCACGCCTTGGCCGAAGTGGGTCGTGATGTTCAGGGCTTGCATGGTGGGTTTGCCATTGACTCCTTTGGGATAGTCCACCACCGTTACGGCTGCATTGCCCTGCTTAACGGCCCAGATATCCTTGGGTTGTAAGCCAAGGACGTGGCAGAGAATGGCTTTGTTCACGGCGTCATGGGCAACGACGAGGCCAGTGCCATTGAGAGGGGCCTTGCGAACAATCTCTTCCCAGGCTGCAACGCCCCGGTCCCATACCTCTTGAAGGTTTTCCCCTTCTGGCATCTGCACGGTATGGGGGGCCAGCTTCCATTGATTGAGCTCGGCGTCGTAGTCTGCGCGAATTTCCTTTTCCAGTTTGCCTTCCCAAAGGCCATGACCGATTTCTTTGAGATCGTCCATTTCTTTGAGTTCTAGGCCAGGATGGTGCGCCAGGATTGCCTGGGCTGTTTCTTTGGGTCTAGAAAGCGGACTGGTGACAGCAAAGTCGATTTGGACGTCTTTGAGAAATTCGGCTGCCTTTTGGGCTTGGGCTTTGCCGGTGTCGTTGAGAGGAATGTCGATTTGGCCCTGGAAGCGGGACATTCGATTCCATTCGGTTTCGCCGTGACGCACTAGGAGAAGGCGGCAGCCCTTAGACAGACGATGATCCGGTAGGTCGTCGCTGAGGTGACCCGTTAGGTTGATGGATTCCATCTGAACGGTGTCATTTAGACCGCCCTCGAAGTTGAGCACGCTGATGCCGCAGTTCGATTGGCGAATGACTTGGTACTGTTCCGGCCCCATGCCAGTGGCTGTGCAGATGAGGGAGCGCAGAATACCGTTGTGGCCCACGATCAAGATGGTTTTGCCGTCATGCTTGGGCAGGGTCTGTTGCCAGAATTGCTTGGCTTGGTCGAACAGCGATCGCACGGGGTAATGCTTGCGAGGGCCGTCAGGACCGTCGAGTTCCATGAAGAACTCATCCGGTTGAGTGGCCCAGGTGCGGTAGGCATCGGCAAATTCTGTCTGCACCTTGGACTTTTCCATTCCCTCCCAGAGCGGTAGGTCCACTTCGAGCAAAAGATCGTGGGTTTCAACTGTAGGAGCCTGATCGATGCCTGCGGCAATGACCTTTGCAGTGGAGTGAGCTCGTTGGAGTGGGCTGCTGTAGATGGCGTCAAAGGTGAGGCCGTTGAGGGCTTGGCCGACTTTCTCTGCTGCTGCTACACCTTCGTCGGTGAGGGTGGAGGCGTCTAGGCGACCCTGAATGCGATTGGTCGCGTTGTAGGTGCTGAGGCCGTGGCGAACTAGGATGATGCGCGTCGTCAGGGGAGGCGTCCTCCATAAGCTGAAATTGTGGATGGTGCAACAACCGCCGACAATAGCGCTAGATGTCTCTCTAGGCTTAACCTTTGGATAGATTCCCAGAAGATAATCTTGTTGGCGCTCTCGGTGTGAGCAGGTTGTCACAGCACTGTGTTGATACAGCAGTGCTTCGAAAAAATCTAAAGACTTTCTGAAGGGATTTTACCCTTTCATTGTCTCGCCTCCCCTTGTAGCTGTGCCGTTCAATGGATGGATTGGCTTGATTTCGTTGGCTTTACTGCCGCTGTTTTCCCTTCGTTTACTCTTTCTATGACAAGTCAGCCTCCCGCTAAGCAGTCCTCCTCCAAAGATATTAAGCAGGTCATTCTACTGCTGGTTTCGGTTGCTGTAGTTTCAATTGTTTCCTTGCCGCTGTTTCAGAGTCTAAGTGCTCCCCAAGTTCAAGGCCGCTTAGAGTTGGCCCAATCTGCCCTTGTGTTACAGGCAGCGGAAGTTCAGCCGGGAGGGTCGGAGCAGCAGCTATTGGATCAATTGCTGCGAGGCGGCGATGCCCAGGTGTCTGCGTTGGAACAGTATCGCTCTGCCATTACGAAGGCTGAGGAGAATTTGACGCTATTGGAGCAGCGCCAGGATGCTCTGGTGACTTCGGAGCAGGACGAGGCGGCGGCCGCTTTAGCTGGGGATGTAAGGCGTCAGCGGGTGGAGTTACGCCAGTTGCGTTTGGAAGGGGGGATCTTGGCGGCAACCCAAGAGGATGTCGCCCTGGCTGAGGAGTTTTGGCAGCAGGCCCAGTTGGATGTGCGGGACCAGGCGGTGTTGAGTGATGCTG
>CALLPZ010000550.1 GCA_938015405.1 uncultured Pseudanabaenaceae cyanobacterium | reverse complement strand
GATTTGCTCAGCACTGCGTAAAGCCTGGTCCTGCTCTTGCAAGGTCGTTTCAGCTCGCTGAACCACGCCCTGGCGCTGCTGCCATTCGTTGTGCAAGGGAGACTTCTCCAGCTCTGCCAATTGCTGACGCAACCGTTGCAGTTCTTCGTCTTTACCGGGCAAGTCAACCTTGAGGGATTCCAGACGAGTCGCAGCTTCCTTAATTTCAGCCTGGTTACGCTCCAAGCTGGCTTTGAGTTGGTCCCGCTGTTGAGTCGTGCGCTGCACCATTGTGCCAGTTTGTTCCGACTGCAACTGTTCAGTGCGGTAGGCATCACGCAGGTCAGAGAGCTTTTGTGTGCGCTGGCGCAACATCGCGGAAAGGTGTTGGCCGTCTTTTTCGCAGCGACGCAGGATGGTATCGATTTCAGCGAGGCGATCGCGCAGGTTCCGCACTTCCTCAGGCTCCGCCGCTTCCCCCGCGCCAAAGCTCAGGCCACCGCCGCCGCGACGACGGCTACCGCCGGTCATGGCACCACTCGATTCCAGCAGGTCACCATCCAAAGTGACGATGCGGTAGCGACCCATGCTACGACGACCGTTGCTGGTGTTATCGAAAACCGTCGTGTTGTTAAAGATGAAGTGAAAAACGTCATCGTAGCGATCGTCGTACTGAACCAAATTGACCGCATGGTCAATAAAGCCCGCTGGGGTATCCCATTTTGCCAAGTCCGCGAGGCGACCGCGACGAATCTTATTTAGAGGTAGGAAGGTGGCCCGACCACCGCGCTTGCGCTTGAGCATGTCGATGCCCGCTGCGGCCACGCGATCGTCTTCTACGACAATCTGCCCCAGGCGACCGCCCGCCGCAGTATCCAAGGCAACGCGGTAACGCTGCTCCACCTGGCCCAACTCAGCAACAATGCCATGTACCCCATCAATCCCTGCATCCATAATGATGCGGCTGGCTTGGGTGCCCTGGGTTTCTTGAATGGCCTGGCGCATGCTTTCCAGCTTGTCCAGCTGGCGTTGCTTCTCTCGCTGTTCCCGTAGGAGGCGCTGGTGGGTTTCCTGTTGGAGTCGGTATTCCTGTTCGGTAGCAGCAACGGAGCTAGCAGCTTCGCCGACTTCCTCGGCGAGGCGATCGCGCTCCCCTGAGCCCGTCCCCACCTTCTGCTGCTGCTCCGCCAGTTCCTTCTCTAGGGCCGCCAGTTCCTGCTGTTGCTGTTCCACCAAGCGATTGAGCTGGGCTGAACGCTCGGCCTGCTGGGCCTGCTCCGCCCGCTGGGGGTCCAGGCTTTGTACCAAACTATCCATGCGCTGGCGCAGTTCCTGTTGCTGCTGCACCCAGGCCTGGGATTCGGTTGCAATGGAGTTGGCCGATTCGCGGCTGGTGGTGAGTTCCGTTTGGGCGCGATCGCGCAACTGGGTCAAGCTGGCGATGGTCCGCCGCTGCTTGGGAATATCCGTTTGCTCCAGGGCATTCAGCTCATTCTGCTGCTGCTGCTGCTCCCGTCCCGCATTGGCGATTTGCTCATTGGCCTTTTGGCCTTCAGTTTCCAGAGTCGCCAGTTGCCGACCCATCTGACGCTCTTCCGCCTGCTGGGTTGCAATCTTGGACTGCAGGGCCAAGAGTTCCGCTTCGCCTAGGGCCTTAACCCGCTCGTTGAGTTCATCCAAGGTCTTGGATGTTCCACTGATGGTTTCGCTCAGGGCGGTGATTTGCCCTCCCAATTCAGTCTTTTTGCGATCGCCCGCTTCAATGGCAGCGGTCAGTTTGGAGGCCGCCTTCTTACCATCCTCCCAAATCAGGACTGCTTCCCACTTTTGCTTATCTTCCAGCTCCTGACGTAAGCGCTTGTACTTCTCAGCCTTAATACGGTCCTTGGCCAAGCGATTGAGCTGTTCCTCCAGCTCCAATTCAACGATATGGCAGCGGTCTTCACGCTCCTTGACCGCATCGAGCTTGCCCTTCGCTTGGACAATCTTGCGATCGAACTGGGCCACCCCGGCCAACTCATCAATAATTTCCCGCCGCTCTCGACCATGCATGGAGATAATGCCAGTCACGTCCCCCTGGAGGACAATGTTGTACCCCTCGGGGTAGATGCGCAGCTTACGAACTTGCTCGTGCAACTGGGTCAGGGTGCAGGGCTGACCGTTGATGGAATAGCTAGAGGTATAGGTGCCCTGGGGTGTCACCCGAAGCCGGCGCATCACGCTCCATTCTTCCAGGCCGGGGCGCACCTGAATTTTGGCCAGAGCCTCATCCACCTCGGGCTCGACCTTCTCTCGCTCAGCCAGTTGGGGAAATGCTTCAACCAGCGACGAGGAAGGCACTCCACTGGGTCGAGGTTCAGATTCCCCTGCTCCAGTCTCGCCCTCTTGGGGAGTATCCTCTGACTCCGGTAAAGCTTCTTCTAGCTCCGGCACCGGCTTCTCTGTCGGCAAAATCTCTTCTGGCGACCAATCCTTGAGACAAAACGTTACCGTAACGCTGGCTTCCACCGTAGATCGGCTGCGCCCAGCGTAGCTTTGGTTGACCAAATCCGGTAAGCGATCGGCACGCATCCCCTTGGAAGAAGACAGGCCCAGGGCA
>CALLPZ010000549.1 GCA_938015405.1 uncultured Pseudanabaenaceae cyanobacterium | reverse complement strand
GCGATCTGGGAGGCCCAATAGGAGTTGAAGCTGACCTGAGGGATTGCAGGGGTCGGGGGCTAGGGGAATTTGGTTAGAGGCCTGGGCCTGTAGAGGTTCTGGGGCGGAAGCGGTTGGGGCGGTGACTTCAAGCTGGGTTTCGCGTAGGTCTGATTCGACGATGCCTCGCAGCATCTGGGGCAGGAGGGTTTTGGCTGAGTGGCCGGGCCAAAGGCTGAACCAGTTGCGATCGTTTTGCTCGAGGCTCCAGGTGATCTGGGGATGGGCCAGGGCGATGAGCTGGACGAGTCGCTGAATTTGCCGGAGTTGTTGGGCGGGGTGGGGCAGCGCTTGGCGGCGGGCAGGCCAGGCTGCGAAGAGGTGGGAGACGGTGATGACGGTGCCGGGGGCGATCGCAACTGCCTCTAAAGCTGTAACTAGCCCGCCTTCGCCATAACTGGCTTGCCAGCCTTCTTCGCTAGTTCCGGCTTGGCGACTGCATATGTCGAGCCGAGCGAGCTGGGCCAGGCTATGGAGGGCTTCTCCTCGAAAACCGAGGCTACGAATGTTGTTCAGACCCTCCGGGCCCTGAGATGGATTCGATGGGACCCCTGCTGAGTCTAGACTTGCAGTGTTTTTGCCCTGCTCAGAGCGATTCGACTCCGGGTATGAGTGTGACTTTGTAGAGATTGGGTTGGAGAAGTGCTCGTTTGGAGAGGTCTGGGGAGAAATGTTGGCTGGAGAGGGGCTGGTAGATTCTTCGAGAGCGTCTTTCGGGTGAGGCGTGGGAACTGAAACTGTCCAGAACTTGCTGGTGCTGTGGGGCAAGGCGGCTCGTTGCAAATCTTCAGTGCCCATTCCCCGGCCGTTGTCAGCCACTCGTACTCGCCACTGTTCTGGCCAGATGCTGATGGTGATGCGGCTGGCTCCAGCATCAATGCTGTTTTCTACCAGCTCCCGCACTGCTGCTGCGAGGGAATCGATAACTTCCCCTGCGGCGATGCGCGTAATAACGTCTTGGGGCAGGGGCTGGATGGGCATAGATCGGGAATAGGCGAGCTTCCATTGTTGCGGATGGATGCAGTCTGAGGGCGGGATTGAAACGAACGAAAATGGCGATGCCGTGGCCCTGTGCCGGAATTTACAAGCTGGGACGTGATGTCACTAGAGGGACATATCACCATGCCGCTTTTACTTCCTGCAATACGATGACAGCTCGGTCCGCCTTCCTTCGAATTAAACAATCCGCGATCGCTGCCACCCTTGCGACCACTGCCTTCCTGACAGGCTGTACGGCGGTCAACTCTGGCTTAGGGAGCGATCGCAATCTGCTCTTTGCCAGCGCCACGGGCGATGACCAAGGCGACTTTAAGGTCAGTTATCGTCCTGTCAAAAACGATCCCTACCTCAAAGCCATCAAGCATATTCTGGAAACCTCGGGCACCTACGAGGCTACAGTTCAGGATCTGAATGCGGCTCTAAGCCTGCCTGAAGATGTGATGATCGAATTCCTCCAATGTGGCAGTGAGGATGCTTACTATGATCCCAATGTGCGCAGCATTACTCTGTGCTATGAGCTGGTGCAGCGCTACACCGAGGCATTGGGCTCCAATGATGGCTCCATGGAGACAGCGGCCCTCCATGCGGGACTTTTCACCCTATTCCATGAGATGGGCCATGCCCTGATTGATGTCTTGGAATTGCCTATTACTGGGCGAGAAGAAGATGCGGCTGATGAATTTGCAGCCATCATGCTGCTCTGGTCAGAGCAAGAGGAAGCCGCACTGTCTGGCGCTCAACAGTTTTCCGTGGATGCGGAAGAGTGGGAGGCAGCTCCCTACTGGGATGAGCATGGAACGGATATGCAGCGCTTTTACAACATTGCCTGCTACGTCTATGGCAGCGATAGCGATCGCTGGGCCGATTTGGTGAGTGATGAGACCCTGCCCCAGGAGCGAGCCGATCTTTGTGAAGAAGACTATTGGCGGAAGTCTTATAGCTGGAACCAGCTATTGGCGCCCTATCTGAAGCAGCAAATTGAGTTGACCGCACTGAATGAGCAAATTACGCGGAACTCTCAGCGGGGTCTCTAGGTCATCTATCCTAGCGATACTGTGAATGAGCTGCTGTCATGCTTGCCTTGTTGTGGAATGGTCGGTCTGTAAGGAATGCTTGGTTCGTGGGCGCGGTTGCTTTAGTGGGAACGATTGCTTCTCAAGCCCCTGTACAAGTTGTGACTGCCAATCCAATGCAGGTGAGTCTAGAGTCGAAGGAGTCTGAGCCGATTCCTTTGGAGGTGACGGGTGCTGATGAGATTCGTGCCTTGGGTGAAGCGGAGGCTTTGGGTGTTGAGCTGCCTGAAGAGTTGGAAGACCTGCGGGAGATGGGAGAACAGATCGGAGATCTGTTGGGGGGGATCGATCCCGAGGTGATTCGGCAGGTGATGCGGCCTCTGGGGCGTCAGGCCTTGCGGGTATTTTTGGATAGTGCGCCGGGGTTGTCGCAAAAGGCGATCGAGTTGGGGGAGCAGGGTTTGGAGGAGTTAGAGAAGCGGGCTATTGAAGGGCTGGAGCGGGCTGAGGAGAGGTTTGAGGTGGATGCTGACTTGTAGTTGGGTAGGTAAACGAGCGAGGAGCTGGCTGTTGGTTCTCCGTTTTCTCTAGTTAAAGTTTTGAGACTGCCAGTCTGTGCAAGCCATATTTAGCCCAGGCCATATTTAAACGGCGAAGCCGATGCCAGACAGACTAATCAGCCCAGACTTGGACTGCTTTGTCCCAGACTGAGAGGCCGCTTCGTAAAATTCTTTGAGCCACTACATGTTAATAGGAGGGGTAAACCCGTTTAGGGGAAGCTTCGTCCCCTATCGGCAGGAGTTCGAGGGCTGGCCCTCATGGCTGCTGGATTTGAGGTTGTGGGCTTAGAGCAGCTGCAATCTACCGGGGCTAAAGCGTTGACTGGCATTTTGAGCCACAAATCCTTGGGGACCAGTCCCCAAACCCCAGCCGTATGGACGGAAGCCGTCCCTGACGGGTCACCCTCGCTAAGAGGCTGGGGTGCTTCACCATGGAAGATTTGGCGTCTATCTCGTTGGAGTATGCCTAACGATTGAGATGACGAAGAAGGGGCTGAAGGCTGAGATGATCATGCTGGCACAGGTTTTAGCTATCGGGGTTGTCTTGCTCCCAGTCTTTGACGGCGGCGATAAAGAAGGTGGCGACGGGATGGCTCAGCAACTCTTCGATTGCACCAATGGTTCCGGCATCAACGGCGCTGAGTAGACGCTGCTGC
>CALLPZ010000548.1 GCA_938015405.1 uncultured Pseudanabaenaceae cyanobacterium | reverse complement strand
GGGAAAACTAGAATGTCAGGGTCTCCACTGCTTCATCTGCTCCCTTTTTGCGATCGCCATGCTTCCTGACGCCGACCAAATTAAAGCCCTGAGGGAAGCCCTCGCGTTTTCCCCTGAAAATGTCCCCTTGCGTCTGCATGTCGCCGAAATGCTCCTGGGGCTTGGAGAAGCCCAAGAGGCTCAACAGGAATTTGCCACTGCCCTTACCCATGAACCCGATGGTGGCACGAACCTCAATACCATCAAGCTCGGTCTAGCTCGCGCCTACGAACAACAGGGGAAAAATGCTCAATCGCTGCTAATCCTCGAAGAGTTGGTCAATCAACCCGAGCCCAATCCCGCTGCACTCTCCTTGCATTCCCGGCTACTCATGCGCTCCGGCGACGTAGACCAAGCCGTCCAACAGTTCCGCCAAGCCCTGGAAAAAGACAGTTCCCTCCAAGACTCCAGCCTTGCCCAACAGCTCGGCATGGATAGCAACGGCAGCAATGATGTTATTGATGGACGAGTCACCGCCGATGCTATCAATCAAGCTCCTATCGACACGTCAGGACTAGAACGCCCCAAGATCGGCTTTGACAGCGTCGGCGGTATGGAAGAGCTGAAAGAGGAAATCCGCCTCAAAATCATCTATCCCCTCAACAACGCCGAACTCTACAAGGCTTACGGCAAGGCTATTGGCGGTGGCATCCTCATGTACGGGCCTCCGGGCTGCGGTAAAACCCACATGGCCCGTGCTACCGCTGGAGAAATCAACGCGAGCTTCATTCCCGTTGGCCTCAACGATGTTCTCGACATGTGGCTGGGCAACAGCGAACGCAACCTCCACGACCTGTTTGAACAAGCACGCCGCAGTGCTCCCTGCGTCCTCTTCTTCGACGAAGTTGATGCCCTAGCGAGCAAACGGACCGACCTGCGCCAAAGCGCCGCCCGCCAAACCATCAATCAGTTCCTTTCGGAGCTAGACGGCGTTCAATATTCCAACGAAGGCGTACTCATACTCGCTGCGACCAACGCCCCCTGGCATTTAGATAGTGCCTTCCGTCGCCCCGGTCGATTTGACCGCATCCTCTTTGTTCCCCCCCCAGATCTAGCTGCCAGAGCAGCCGTACTCCGCCTCCTTTGCAAAGGAAAGCCATTGGACAACATCGACTTCGAACTCATTGCCAAGAAAACTGACAAGCTCTCTGGCGCGGATCTCAAGTCAGTTGTAGACACAGCCGTTGAAGGCAAACTCCAGGAAGCCATGAAAACTGGCGTCCCAAAACCACTTACCACCAAAGACCTCCAAAAAGCAGCCAAAACAGTCCGCCCCTCTACCCGAGAATGGTTTGGCACTGCCAAAAACTATGCAGTCCATGCCAACCAAGACGGCACCTACGACGACATCTTGAACTACCTCAATCAACGATGATTTATCACATCGCAGGGTGGATTTGGATAGGATTAGGTCACAACAAGAGCCCGGTCAGTTCGGCGTAGGTTGGTGGTTTAGACAATGGTTCGAGCCCCAAGATAATCCCTTCAATCGCCGCAATAAACACTAAATCCCCCATCTTTTACATAGTTCAGAACAACGCCTAGCTCTTCGCACTCGTCTAGCAAATCTCCTTACCCTCAAAGCATGGATCGATATAACCGCGCACGCCTGCTAGCGGAACAGGGACGCTACGAATTAGCAATGGAAGAGGCTGCTGCTTATCTAGCAAAACACCCAAATAGCAGTCGAGGCCACACACTCCTAAGTTTTTGCCAGAGCGAAAAAGGGGCGCATAAACAAGCGATTCAACAAGCTCAACAAGCGCTGGGTCTAGCCCCAGATGACGACTTTTGTCACTTTGCTCTCGCAAGGGCTTACTACTATGACAACAACTTAAAAGAAGCCGAAGCTGCGATCTCCATCGCCCTCAATCTCGATCCCGACGATCCGGATTACCATGCCCAAGCCGCCATGGTCTTCCACGAACAACGTAAGTTTGAAAAAGCCTTAAACAGCGCAAAAGCAGGTTTAAGACTCGATCCAAACAACAGCACCTGTCGTAATATGCAGGTCATAACACTGCTCGAAACGAATAGCATTTCTGAAGCAGAACAAATCGTCGACCAAGCCCTAAGACTCACACCCGAATCAGCTTTTGCCCATACCGCCCAAGGCTGGGTCTCTCTGCATCACGGCAACGATGAGACCGCACGAGAATCATTTCGAGAAGCCTTGCGCATCAAGCCTGATTCTAAATGGGCACGCCAGGGCATGATGGAAGCTCTAAAAGCAAAAAACCTCTTCTATCGCTGGGTTTTACGGTATGACCTTTGGTTAAAAGGACTGGGGGGAACCCAGCGAATGCTCCTTATCGGAGTTTTAATTTTCATCCCACCATTAAGGGGACTTTATCTACTGATATTAATTCCAGGTATCGCAATTAAAGCGATCGCCAGCCTCACGCTACGCTTCGATCCCTACGGAAAACTGTTACTAGAGAACGATACAAATCAAGAACGAGTTCCTTTATGGATAGTCAGTATCATTTGGATGCTGATTGCAGCGATCGGAGCCTACTTCAAACTCATTTCTCTACTCATTCTTGTCACGATCTTGGGAATGGGCTACCTAGGATGGCGCTGCTATAAAAGCAACCAAAATGACCTTCGCCTTCGCTTTGGCTTAGCAACTGTATTACTCCCCCTATGGCTTTGGGTAACAACGTCAGAATCAGCAATGACTGCACCTCCTCAAGAAGCCGCTGCAGGTGCAATTGCTGGAATCATCATGTGGGCAGTCGTTGGCATTCTTCTCTATCTCACAGGCTTCATCATTTACCGAATCAGCCTTTCAATCATTCGACAAATAAATTGAATAGCCTAAAGACAGTAAATCCCCACCAACAAGAAATCTCCTAAACTTACTCAGTTTAGGAGATTTCTAATCAAAGAGTTACCCTGGCATCGAGCTAGTTTCACAAGCAGCTTCCCGCTCACTATATTCGCCGCAGATGCGTTTCACAACCGAGTTCGAGATGGGTCGGAGTGGGGCCACATCGCCAT
>CALLPZ010000547.1 GCA_938015405.1 uncultured Pseudanabaenaceae cyanobacterium | reverse complement strand
AAAGTCATAACAACTGTTGTGTTATTGATTAACGCATCACCTAATGATTCGTCCCACCACCGCCAATGACACCGAAGCCATCCTCAGCCTAGCCACCGTAACGCTAGGCTTTGAGGCTGACGAACGAGCAGAACTCAGCCTTAGCCTCAGTCAATCTTTTGCCAGCAACAGCGCTCCCTTTTGGCTGACCGATGAGCAGAACGGCAGCGTAGTAGGTGCGGCCTACTGCGAGCCAGAGCGCATGACCAATGGCACCTGGAATTTACTCTTCATTGCCATTGCTCCTGAGCACCAAGGCAAAGGCCAAGGCAGGGCATTGATGCAGCATGTGGAACAGCAACTCGCGAAACAGGGCCATCGCCTGCTCCTCGTCGAAACCCTCGCCAGCCTAGAAGAGACGCGAGCCTTCTATCTCAAAAATGGCTACGAAGAAGAAGCCTGCATTCGTGACTACTACGAGGCTGGACAAGACAAAATCATTTACCGCAAAGCCTTGCAATAAAATGAGTTCAACAATTCTCAGATACCCCGCTCTACCCCCAAGCCATTGTCGTAGCCTCAACAGGAGACTAAAACTTGATTCGGTACTCCACTTCAATATTGTTGTCATCTAGGTTTGACGCGCCGCGAATATTCAGGTCGTTGGTAACACGATAAAGAACGCCCAGCTGGGGTGCATTTTGGTTGTTGAGGATGTCAAAAATGGTGATGTTGAAGCGATCGCCGATGGCTGCACTCGCTTCGAGGCCAATACCAACGCCGACGGGGCTATCATCGCTGGTGTCTGTTGTGGGAAAAACTCTAAAAGATTGAAGCCCAACTGCATCAGCAACGCGCTCTCCAAACTTAGACAGCCTTCCACTGCCCAAGAAGCCTCCGATTTGTGTGAGTGAAGCGTTAGATAGGCCATTCACGGCGCTACTGCTCAGCAAGGCAAGCAGTGCTCCTTCTTCTCGTCTTGGTCGGCTGCTGAGCATGAGATTGTCAGTGATTTCGCTAGCAAGGCCTCGGGCACTTGCCCTAACACGAATAAATTGCACTTCACCAGTGGTATTAACGGTTGCAGCATCAACCTCTGCATTAGACGATCCTCCCGATGGCGGCGGAAGGGTATTAATATCAGCGTCTTGTACCCTGGCTAACAGCTCCACATCTAGGATTGGATCGAGGCCATTCTCAGGAATAAAGGTAGCGGTATTGGGTGCGCCACGGTCTAACCGGAATCGAGAAGAGAAGAGATTGACTTCACCCGTTTGAAGTTCGATCTTGCCAGCGGGCTGAATGTCGGCAAGGGTTCCGTTTACGTTGAGATCACCCAGCGCAGTGATGCGGAATACTGGTCTTGCAGCAATGATAAGGCGATTGCCAAGTGTAACCTCAAGATCGCTGATCGCGACTTTCTCCAAGATGTCATTGAAGACGTCACCCGCTTCCTCTAGCTCCGGCTCTCGTGGTTCGAGACCTAGCACGTCAGTTCGATAGGCATTGATCGCTTTAGCCAAGCTGCCTTCTTCAACCTCGACTGAGCCGAGCTCCAATGAGTCAGCCTGTTGCAAAACATTAGTTGCATTGACAAAACCATTGTCAAGCTCAACGCGGCCAGTCACTGTAGGCGAAAATGCAGTGCCTGTCACAAGCAGTTGACCGTCAAATATGCCGCTGACTAAATTGCTGTACTTGACCGGCAGTTCCTCCAGAACAACCCTGACTACACCTGCCTCTTGGGAGGGTTGTATTGGAGAAGTCCCGAGGTCATCCAGGGTGACCCCTGGTGAAAATAGAGCTGAAATCGATTCTCCTGGGGGCAACAGCGGCAGTTGTCCATCCACTGAAATACGCCCATCGTCAATTTGTGCCTGAAGCCGTTGGATATTGACCTGCTCTAGATTGAATAGAACGTCTCCGCTTAGATTCGTGACATCATCTGCTAACAACGTGCTGCTAACCACAGCATCCCTAAAGCTTGCTTGTCCCACCACGGCAGGCTGTGACAATGTTCCCCCCACGTTGACAACGACTTCGCCCTGTCCGCTTTGCCACTGCACTTTTTCGTCGGTCAGCGCGTTGATGATCTCTAAGTTTCCATTGGGAACCACAGCTCTGACAGCCAGACGATCGCTGGGTGGGGCAACTGCTATCAGCGGCAGTGCATATGGAATGCTGCCTTCGACTGACATGGGAGGCACTTGCTGTTTCATGGCAACTTTAGCCTCCACTGCCAGTAATGCATTGCGGTAGTTGAAATCTGTGTTTACACCCGCTAGGAGGTAGTTATTGATTTTGGGATTCGCGATCGCAAGCTCACCTTTGATCATGGGATTAGCCAAAGAACCCCCGAATGTGGTTGCAAGATTTAACTCTCCCTCAACCTCAGCCGGTAGCGGATAAATAAGCTGAGCCAGCGCCACCGGTAGACTGCTTACAACGAGCTGTCCTGTCAGCCGATCTAGGCTCCCCGCTGCGGTGAGATTAATCTGCGTTTCACCAGCATTCACAAATGCTTGGTCAATATCCACCATCGACTGCGCAACTTTCCCCCTCAGCGCAAACTTATTTGGTGGTGTGTTCTCTCCCCACTCCCAGCTATCCCCCTGAATATTGAAATCAGCC
>CALLPZ010000546.1 GCA_938015405.1 uncultured Pseudanabaenaceae cyanobacterium | reverse complement strand
TTTATGGCGATTAAGCGCCATGCCCAGCCTGAAGAGATTGCAGGTATGGTCGCTTACTTGGTTGGACCAGAGGCCAGCATTGTGACTGGAGCGCAGCACACCATTGATGGAGGTTTTGGTGCCTAGGCAATAGTCGGTGTGCTAATCAGTTGTCCTCTGCACCTATGGCTTGTTGCGATCGCAGAAGGTTCTCGGATAGGTAAATGCGAGAACCTTCTGGTTCACTGTCTTTGCTGAGCTCTTTGGTAAACTCAGCCTAGATTTGGGCTGTTGCGGGCAATCTTGACGCTTTTCTCAATTCTGCGGGAATTAATTCTCTGCAGAATGGGTGGGTTGCTCGCCAGTCGGAAGAAGCCCCTCTAGCACAGCGCCCACAACTCGGTGGTCTGGGTCTTGACGTAGCTGGGCCACAGCAGCCTGGGCGGATGCCTCTTCATATCCCCGTAGTTGGCGGGCTGCTCCCACGCGAATATAGCCGCTGGCATCTTTGGCTGTTTCGAGCAGAAGTTCCAGAACTTCTGCTCTGTAGGAGGTTTCCTTGAGTCTGCCCAGTAAGTTAATGGCGGAGCGTTTAACCGTTAAGTCTGTTTCATGGCAGATGCCCAGGCGACAGAGTTGCAGTAGGGTCTCGGGGCTATCGAAGTCTTCCATCGTAGCCAAGATACTCCGGCGGATCAGCCAGTGGGGCTTTTGCTCGAAGATCTCTATTAAGTGGGGCAAAGACTGCTCTCCATATTTGGAGAGGGAGTTGGCAATCTCTGAAATCACATTGTGATCTTTTTCTTTGCTGAGCATTTCTAGCAATGCTGCGTAGGCTTCATCGTTGCGCTTGAAGCCTAGGCCCATGGCGATGAAGGAGCGACAAACAAATTGTTTGTCATCAAGCCTTTGCTTCAGTAAAGGAACGACGACGTCCGCTTCATAATGTCGTAGCTCAGTGATGGCTTTAATTCTGTTTTGAGGGTTAGGACTCTCTAAGAAGATTTCGAGCTGTTGTAAGTCCATTGCACTTCAGAATTTAAGGCGTTTTGAAGGGATTCAGAGGGTCCCCTTCTCGATATCGCTGGATGCAAGGGGCCTCAATATCATTATGTTTACATTTATTCATTTTTTCTGCCACTGGCTAGGGATTTCCCCTGAAAAGCCTGTGAAATATGGGTTAGCTCCATTGTTGGGACAAGAGGTGTTGAGCATAAATACTCCTATCCAGCTACCTGATGGAGAAGTAGAGCTCCGAAAATATATTTTTCTTAAGAACTTGCAACAAAAGTTAATATTGAGTATGCTCAAGCAGAGAACGCCTAATTGCAGGAAGACTCGATGTTTGGAGAATAGCTCCGTTGAACACCCTCTCTGAAGGCAGTGGAGTGATGAATTGTGACCATCAAAAGGGCAACGCTATGGAAGTTCGTTGGTCAACGCTCATCTTAAAAATTTCAGTTTGGTTTTGTGCAGAGGTGACTCTCACTGCATTGGGGCTGGACGACCTTGCCGATTACGGGGAATTTATGTCCCGAGATCGCCCCCAGCTTATGGCGGCGCCAGTGCAGGTTGCATTGGTTGTTTAAGTGGTAAAGACAGGTCTGAGGAGGGCTGCTTTCAGTCACAACTCGACAGGGGCAACAGCTCGTCATCAGTTAGTGCAGGTCTGCATCCCAAATGGCGATATAGACTCTGTTCTTATCTGTCAATTCCATCGTTCCTTCAACGCTGCCCTGTTCGAAGCTGTAACGCTTGAGTTGTCCCGCTCGAATCTGAGCGAGCTTGTCTGTCGCTTCACTGGTGGCTGGCTCCCCCAGCAATCCATCTAGCATCTTTTCCATGACAGATAATGGCACTTCAGGATTCATCGTGGCTTCTGTCTGGCGAAGCTTTCGGCTGTCGCGGTCATAGATGTAACCGAGTCCGACTTGGCCTGGAATAACCTTATAGAGATTTGCTTCGGTGTTAGGCCAAAAGCCAATGCGGGAGACATCGGGTTGACCTAGCAACTGTTCGATTTCAGCCTCATTGCTGCCGATGGAGAACTGGGGGAGTTCGCTCAGTTTTAATGTGGGCTTGGCCGGCTCCGGTTGGGGAGATTCCCCTGATTCGATGCCCCAGTTGATGTTGCCTTCGTATTCTCCGTTTTGGCGGTTGACGTTGACTTCCGAGCTGAGCTGAACGTTGCGGTTGCCCAGGGCAGACATCAAGGCGATCGCGCTCCCGAGTCCTATCCCTAATAGCCCCAAGCATCCCAATAACTTCCAGGGGGCACCTCGACGCTTCTTGGCCTGATTCCCATGCAGGGTGCCATGGCTGCTGGGGGCGACTACGGCTTCGTTAGGGAGTCCAATATTGGGTTGTCCTACACTTTCGGCTGGGGAGCTTTGTTGGCGATTCCCGAGCCGGTTTGCTGCAAAGCGTTCGACTTCTTCAGGGTTGGGGTGTCTGGGGGCGACGGCAATGGTGGCGGCTTGGGACGGAGGGGCGACGGTGCCTAACAGCTCTGGTGTCACAGCACCTGATAGCAGGTTGAGCCATTGTTCAATGCTTTGGGGACGGTTGTAAGCATCAATCTCCATTCCTTTGAGGATTGCACCGTTGGTTTGGGGGCTGAGGTTGGGGGTTAGCGATCTCGGTGCTTCTAAAGGTTGAGCATGCAACAAGATGGATGCCGTCGGCACCTGCCCTGTTACGAGGCTATAGAGCGTGGCGGCCAGGCCGTAAACATCTGTCGCGGGGGTGCGCTTGGCTGCCTCCATATATTGCTCCACTGGAGCATAGCCCGGCGAAATCATCGTGGTGTGGGT
>CALLPZ010000545.1 GCA_938015405.1 uncultured Pseudanabaenaceae cyanobacterium | reverse complement strand
CTCCCAGCAGGGCATGCGCCATGACAAAGGCGGCCCCTTCGGCGCAGTCATCGTCAAAGACGGCAAAATCATTGGCGAAGGCCACAACGAAGTCACCTCAAGCCACGACCCCACGGCCCATGCTGAAGTGGTTGCCATCCGGCGAGCCTGTGCAAATCTCAACAGCTTTCAGCTGGACGGCTGCGAACTCTACACCAGCTGCGAGCCCTGCCCTATGTGTCTGGGAGCAATCTACTGGGCCAGGATTGAGCAGATATTTTATGGCAATACCCAGGCGGATGCGGCGGCGATTGGCTTTGATGATCAGTTCATTTATGAGGAGCTGGATCGGGAGAAGGGCGATCGCCGCTTACCTATGACTCAGTTCATGCGGGATGAGGCCAATGCTGCATTTCAGGAGTGGGCGGGGAAAGGCGATCGGGTGGACTATTAGCAGTTCATCCCCAAAGCCAATCCCGTGTAGGAACATGTCCGCCCCAGCAACATCCAAACCAAAACGCACAATCTCCAGCCCCAACCCAAAGCCCCCTGATTTCAAAAGGAAATCAGGGGGCTTTACAGTTAATCAATTCTCATCCGGTACTGAATCGGTTCGAACTAATCCATGCGAGCGAAGTCAGCGCCTTCGGCAATGGTAGGAGCATCAAACACTTGGGAGAAAAGCGTTCCAGTCTGCTCTTGGGCAACCATTGGCAACATGGCCTGATAATTAGCCGCAATGGAATCGGTCTTAACATCGTGAACCTGAGTCGCCAGCTTGGGGTACAAGCCAATACCGATGACAGGAACCACAAGACAAAGTGCGATGAAAATCTCACGAGCATTGGCATCAACCTGGAAACCACCATCAAGCTTGAGCTTGAGGTCACCGAAGAAGATGCGGCGCATCATGGACAGCAAGTACATGGGAGTCAAGACCAAGCCAACTGCAGCCAAGAGAACCACTACAACGCGGAAGCTATTGCTGTAGGCACTATCAGTCGCAAAGCCGAGGAAGATAGTCAGCTCGCTGACGAAGCCACTCATGCCAGGGAGGGCCAGGGAAGCCATTGCAACTGCCGTGAACAGTGCGAAGGCAAGAGGCATTTGCTTGGCCAAGCCACTCATCTTGTTCATTTCCAGGGTGTGAGTGCGGTCGTAAGCAACACCACAGAGGAAGAACATCGCCGCTGCAATCAAACCGTGGGACACCATCTGGAGCATTGCACCGCTGAGGCCGAGGCTGTTGTAAGCCGCAATACCCAGAAGAACAAAGCCCATGTGGGAGATGGAGGAGTAAGCGACACGACGCTTGAGGTTGTTTTGAGCGAAGGCAGAGAAGGCACCGTAAACGATATTGACGACACCGAGTACTGCCAAGACCGGAGCCAACTTGATGTGAGCATCGGGCAGCATTTCAACGTTGAAGCGCAGCAGCCCGTAACCACCCATCTTCAACAACACACCAGCCAACAACATAGAGCCGGGCGCACTCGCTTCACCGTGGGCATCGGGCAACCAAGTGTGCAGAGGGAAGACAGAAAGCTTGGTACCAAAGGCAATCAAGAAACCCAGGTAAAGCATCATCTCCATGCCTACCGGATAATCTTTCATTGCCAGGGCCTGCATGTCGAAGGTGGGAACGCCACCGCCGTAAAAAGCCATGGAGAGCGCACCAATCAAGATGAAGATTGAGGCGACAGCCGTGTAAAGGATGAACTTAGTTGCAGCGTAGAGACGCTTAGGACCACCCCAAATGGAGATGAGCAAGTAGACCGGAACAAGCTCTAGCTCCCAAACCAGGAAAAACATCATCAAGTCCTGGGTTGCGAAGACCGCAATCTGGGCGCTGTACATGATGAGCATTAGCGCGAAGAAGAGCTTTGGCTTCTTCTGGGTATTCCAGCCTGCCAACATGGCGAGGGTGGTTACCAATCCGGTGAGAATCACCAGGGGCATAGACAGGCCGTCTACGGCCAGGGACCAGTTAAGGCCTAGTTGAGGAATCCAGTTGTAGGTCTCGGTGAGCTGAAAGTCTGCACTTTGCAGAATGTAATTGCTACCGAAGACGTAAATCATCAAAGCAAAGTCAATCAAGCCAACGCCCAAGGCGTACCAGCGGATTGTCTTACCGTCTTTGTCAGAGATGAAGGGAATCGGCAACGCTGCGACGAGAGGCAGCATCGTAATTATTGTTAGCCAGGGCAGTTGAGCACTTTCCATCAGTTCAGTACCGGAGAGGTCGATGATTGAGGAGCACGCTGGCCATGGAGCAGAGGAGGCGCCGGGACCTAGTCACTGATTCGTCAACATGCTTCCTGGGAGACAGGCCACTGAGCCCACTCCATATTGCAGTGTTAAGTATAGTTAAGAGCTGAGCATTTATACTCAACTTTCACTGCCATGAACATAGTAGCTCATGTTAATTAATGTAAACAATCTTTTCTGGCCATTTCCGGGCGAAAGTGGCATTTAGATATCCAACCCTAAGTATAGATAGACAAAAATCCCCTATTTACGGGCTTTTCAGCCCCAGCCATTTCGAAGAGGTCATTGCGTGACAACGCGCTGATTTTCAGTCATCGCCTCAAGAGAAGCGCAAAATACTGACGATGCCGCCTCTAAAAACACAGAGGAACTCCGCCCCAATCAATCCCGTCGCCGTGGATTTTCTGGCTTCGGAAGTCTTATCAGGACAGGGGTATTGCATTCCAGCCTGTGACGACCAAGAGAGGGCACATCTATACATCTAGGTGAGCAGTCACTCAAGCTTGAAGTCGGTACCTAGCTCGCACACTCTTCCAGAACGCCAATAAGCGAGTCCCCCAGGCAATCAACACCAATGCCTGGGGGACTGACTCGTAACATCTTGAGGTAGGGCTACCGCGTTTGAGTCACCGTGCCTGAATTATTAATGGCAAGAACGTGAGCTTGGGCTTCGGTGCCACAGCTCTTCCAGGCCTCCGTCATGGCATTGGCGATCGCGTCAGCCTTATCCTCCGGCGCTAATGCCAGCAACGTTGGCCCTGCTCCGCTGATGACGAGGCCATGGGCACCAGCCGTGATCGCAGCTCTTTGCACCACATCTCGCCCCGGAATTAACTGGGTGCGATAGGGCTCATGGATACGATCCTGAAGTGCTGCCTTGAGCCAGTCCGCACGACCAGTGTCCAAAGCACGCACCAACAATCCCAAGTGGGAGCT
>CALLPZ010000544.1 GCA_938015405.1 uncultured Pseudanabaenaceae cyanobacterium | reverse complement strand
GTAAAACTCGCCGTGCTGCTCGCCAGCTTGGGCTATGCCTTTCCTGCTCAGGCCAATAGCGGTAGCGTTTCCAATTGGCAGGCGCTCTGTCAGCAGTATTTGCCCGCTTCCGCCTGCGCCGCTGAGTCGCCGGTTGAGTCTTCCTGGCTCGCGACCCCAAACACCAGCTTGGTTGCTCAGAATACTGCCCTGGCGGATAAGGTTCCGACCCTACCAGCGGGCACGCCTGAAAGTAGTGTCAATTGTTTTATGCGCAACGTGGATGGCTCCCTGCTGGACCTCACCCGACTGTGCAATGCAACCTCTAGTCATCCCCTGTTCGCCCAAATCTCGGTGACGAGGTCTGTGGTGGAGCTGCCCATTGACGGCGGCGCGTTGAATGTCAGGTCGAGTGGCAGGCTGAGTGGTGAGCTCAAGGAGTAGCGTATCTTACTTCAGTTGAGGCCTTGCTGGGGGGATGGACCGATCCAAGGTGATACGGTGGAACAGCATCTTTGATCTAAGCTCGGCTTGCTTCCCTCCCTTCATGGCCTCTAAAAAGAAAGTTACTCAGCCCCTGGCCAAAACTCCGGACAATGCCGCCGAACTGCTCTATCCTTTCCCGGAGCTACAGCCCGGAATCGTTCGCAAACGCTACAAGCGCTTCTTTGCCGATATTGAATTGGAGAGTGGCGAAACCGTCGTGGCTCATTGCCCCAATACGGGACCCATGACGGGTCTCTATGAACCGGGTCGTCGGGTGATGGTCTCTCAAAATGATGATCCCAAGCGCAAGCTCAAATACACCTGGGAGTTGGTGGAATGTGACGACAATGGCTATCCCGTTTGGGTGGGGGCCAACACGGCTTTGCCCAACCGTGTCACTCGTTGGGTGCTGGAGAATAAGCTGATTCCTGAGCTAGGGGACTACAAGGATATTCAGAGCGAGGTTAAGTACGGCACCGATGGCAAAAGCCGGGTGGACTTCGTGATTCAAGGGCCAGACAAGCCGATTTATATTGAGGTGAAGAACACTACTTGGGTGGATGGTTCTCTGGCGCTCTTTCCCGATACGGTGACGACACGGGGGCAAAAACATATTAAAGAGTTGCAGGCACTACTGCCGGACTGTCGAGCAGTGATGTTGTACTTCATCAACCGAGGAGATTGCGATCGCTTCTCCCCCGGCGATGAAGGTGACCCCAAGTATGGTGAGCTGTTGCGGGAAGCGGTGAAGGCAGGCCTAGAGGTGCTGCCCTGCCGCTTCGATGTCACTGAAGAAGGGCTGCGCTATCAGGGCCTAGCAGAACTTTTGCTCTAGGCCAGCTCAGTAGATCGCTAGCTGATTTTCTCTTCCTGCACCAGCGTCACGCTTTCCCAATTGCCCTTGTCGTCATACCGGCGGATTAAGCGCTGGCGATGGGTTGCATCCACCATCCAACCTGCCTCCAAGAAAAATGGCTGATTGGGCTGGACTTCGAGAGGGCAATTGGCTGAAGCACCGCCTGGCAACATCAGCACCTGGACGGGCTGGGGGCCATTGTCAAAATGAATCACATCCCCTTCAATTTGGCCCGTCGTTTCAATGGAGCGATCGCCAAATCGCAGCGCCTGCTTCAAGATACCGCCCTCCCGTTGCAGCACCAACTCTGATGCCATCGGCGCAGAGACATCGCCAGTGGTGCTGTGGGTAACGCTGCTACCTTTCCAAGTGCCCAGCAATTGCTCCACCGTTAGCTTCGGACTGGCCACTGCATTACTGCCTTTCCGGCTTTCCCGAATCACCACAATATCTTGGAGATTGCTGCGACCCTGCCCCTGCCCGGCATAGAGCAATACCATCCGCAGCCGCCGATCGGCGTTAAGCAAAGCCAACTCTGCCCCTGCTTGGGACACCGTGGACCAATAGGTTGAGCCCTGGCAAAAGGCACCTGTTTCGAGAAAGGGCACGACAGGTCCAGGACCCGGCTTGCTGAAAGTGCGCAGCATTTCGTTGGGGGCTTCGCCTTCGGGCGTCCGAGTCAGGGTCAGCCTAATGCGATCTCCCTCCTCTTCTTCCAAAATCAAGCTACTGGGAGTCTCTGATAGCTGCTGACCCTGGGGCGAAAATTTGGTAAATGAGCCCTCCCAAGTGCCTAGATTTTTGCGAATGTTATCCCATTGAGAAGTCATCGGTGCTTTGTTTTGGAAGGCTGTCTGTTAAATCATAGCGATGTTGATTGAGTTGTGCCGTTGCGCTGGCTGACAGCCCAGTGAGCTCCCGCAACAGATCCTTAAGCAATCGCCTAATCCCCCAATTCCGGCTGTTTAATGGGAATTCAACCCATCCTCAAACTAGAAATTTTAGGGAGTTCAGCCCATGGGCGAATCAAAACGCCGCCAGGAAAAGGACCCTGACTTTGGGCAGAAGCCTAAGGTGCCACCAGAGAACCCCATCATCAAGCAAATCAAAGGGATCTCTAAGGGAGAGTGGGTGCTTTGGGGCGTCTTCCTGGGGTCATCTATCTTTCTGTCAGTGCGAGCCTTTATGGGGAACTGATTCGCAACCTCAGGTTGACTTAGGAATAGCAAGCATAGCGATTGCGTCCCTCGGCTTTGGCGCGGTATAGGGCTTCGTCAGCCTGGGCCACAATCTTTTCGGGGGGGATGCGATCGCTGGGGATTAAGCAACAGATGCCCTGGCTCAAGCTCACGTGGGTTGCCACCTCGGATTTCTCATGGGGCAGGGCGAGGCGATTGAGTTCTTGGCCCAGGGCTTTGGCAATGGCGATCGCCACGTCCTGGGGAGTATTGGGCAAGACGATGACAAATTCTTCACCGCCGTAGCGAGCGACTAAGTCATTCGGGCGCTTAACGACCCGCTCCATGGCGCGGGCAATTTCCTGGAGGCAGTGGTCTCCGGCTTGGTGCCCGTAGTGATCGTTGTAGCGTTTGAAATAATCCACATCACAGAGGATGACGGTGAGGGGCTGTTGCGCCTGTCCCTGCTGTTGCCATTGCTGTTCTAGATATTCATCAAAGCTGCGACGGTTCGCCAAGTGGGTGAGGCTATCCAGGGTGGCGAGGCGATGGAGTTTTTGGTTGGCCTGCTCTAGAGCTGCCGTGCGCTCAATCACCTTTTGCTCTAGGGTTTGGGCGTATTGGGCGGCCTCGGCGTAGAGACGGGAGTTGTCGAGGGAGATGGCCGCCTGGGAGCAGAGCAGGCGAATGACTTTGATGCGCTTTTCGGTGAAGGCATCGGTAATTAGATTATTTTCCAGGTAGATCAGGCCAATGAGCTTGCCCTGGTGCAGGAGGGGAATGCAGAGAATGGAATGTAATCCCCGCTGAAGCACCACTGGATCTCCGCCAAACTGAGCATCTTCCAGGGCATCCCCGAGGACGATGCTGTCTTGGCTGTGGATGACGTAGTTGATGATGGATTGGGGCAGGGGCTCGCAGCAGTCTAAGGGAATGCCCTGGAGAACTTCGATTTGTTGGGGGGTGGTTTCAGAAGTGACCTCAGAAGCTGGACTGTTCGCAGCGTCTTGGGGAAGGTTGGATGATCCTGATTCCCCCGATGATGAGCTTGGGACAGAGGCTATGGCAGAGGTTTTCGCAATCGTCGCCGCCGCTTCCACTCGCCATTGAGATATTTCCGGTTGATGATGCACCAAGGCTAGATATCCCGCTTCCGCCCCGGCATTTTCTAGGATGGCTTCCATGAGCCGGGTGAGAAGGCGATCGCGTTGCATTTCTCCAGAGAGCGTTTGGGAGGCCTTGGTGACGCTCATTAGATCCAGGTCGGCACCTTCCTTATTGATGCTATCTCGCATAGCTGAACTGCCCTGGGATGTCCGAGCCCCCAGGGGAATCACATGGCCGTATTGGGCTTCCAATAGTTTGGTCTTTGCTTGGGCTCCCCAGCATTCATAGCTGTAGTGGGCGTCCTGGAGGTAGGTCCGGGCGACTTTCTGTTGGCCCTGGCTGAGATAGAAGCGGGCGGCGAGTTCGTTGGCGAGGGCTTCGTCCTGGCGGTAGCCGTAGGATTGGGCGAGGTGAATGGCTTCGTTATAGGCGGCCATTGCCTCCGTGGTTCGTTTGGCGAGGCGATCGCATTCTGCCTGGATCAGCAATTCGCGATGCTTGTGGTTCATGGGGGCGTGATTCGCCCAGAGCTTGAATTTCTTCTGGTGAGCCTTGATTTGTTTGTCGAGGCTTTTTCGCAGGCGACCTTTGGTTTGGGGCAAGCAGGCCAGTTTCGCCAAGGCGCTATAAAAGTGATAAACGGGAATAACCGAGGCTCCCATGGCCGACTCCTCATGGGGGGCTGCGGCTTGGGACCAGCGCATGGCTTCGGCAGCATCGCCCAGAAGATAGCAGAGGCTGAGGCGGTAGAGATAGATCAAGAACAGCGTCGTATAGTCCTGCTGTTGTAGATGCAGCTTCTCCATGGCTTGGTCGTCATAGAAGCTGCCTTGGAGATGGCCGGGGCTCTCCACTTGGCCTTGCAGGCAAGCAATGAGTTGTTGATGTAGCTGGGTACGCTGGAGCGGTCGCTCTTGCTGGAGCTGTTTGACGGCTTGGGCGACGTTGCTAAACTGTTCGGCGGAATCCTCTAGGGGATCGCCACAGATAAAGGATTGCTGGGCCGAGGCATAGAGGCAAGTGGCGGCATATTCATAGTCGCCCCCCTCTAATCCGGCTTGATAGGCACGACGGAGGGGCTCGATGGTGTTGCGCAGGGGCTCTTGCCAGTGGTGAATTAGGAAGTACACCAGGAAGACGGTACGTGCTTCGAGGGCGAGGTCTTGGCGCTGACGATTGAGCTTGAGGGCGAGGTTACCAAAGCGGACCCCCAGGGGAATATTGCCCAAGACGGCGGCCTGGGCGATGCCATAGGAGGCGTAGCCTAGGGAGCTATTGGGGGAGGGGCCATGGCGTAGGGATTCTTGCAAAACCGCAAAGGTGAGGATAGGCCTTAGCTCCGGTGCCGTCATATAGGTTGCGGTGCCGATGTAATTGGCGATGTTGAGGGCTGCGATCTTGCCAGGATCGGTCATGTCCGTGAGGGCCAGAATTTGGGCATCGCTTTTGCCGCGCAACAGCCACTTCACCTTGATGGAGCCAATGATGATATGCAGAAGGTTGGGGCGGGTCGGTAGGACCACGCCCAGGCTCGCCATGGTGGGCAGGGCAATATCCAAGGCTTGGCGTGGCTGGTGGCGCGTCATCGCAGCCATCACCTGAAGCTGGTAAAACGGCGCTGCATCAATGGCGTTGTGGCAGTGAGGGATGGCTTGAACGATCCACTGCTCCATGGTCTCGAACTTTCCAGCCAGAAGCGCGGCTTCAGCTGCTGCGCTGTGGAGTGCCCAGGTGAGCCCGTAGTACTGCTGCCAGTCAGCGGTGCCTTGGTAGAGTTCCATGCCGGCTGTGAGGTAGTCCAAGGCGGACTGTCGGGCTACGGTTTGCTGGGCCTGCTGGCCTGCCCAAAGGTTGAGAGCCTGGAGTTGGAGCCGTTGGGAGACCTGGTTGGGGGAGGATGAACCAGAAGCAGGAAGCGCTCCCGAGAATGGAGTGCTGTTTGGACTGGATGGTTGGCTGCCCTGGAGCGGTTGGCTACCTCGGTTCAGTTGATTGATCACCTCGAAGCGTGAGTTGCGTAGCGCACTATTTCTGTGGCTGAACCAGTCCAATATTTGCCCCGCAAACACTGTTTTCTTTGAAGCCCAGTCATGGGTGAGAGAGGCAGTGTCAATGTTGCTGGCCATGCTGGGTTGCTTCAGCAATCTTTGACCGATGCGCCAATGTAATGGACTGCGGGTTGGGATCGCTAGGCTGCTGTAGGCCGCTTCTTGGATACGGTCATGGACAAAGCCATAGTTTGGCTCTGTCTCGGTTTGAAGGCGTGAGCCAGGTTGAGCTCCACTGTCGTCCTGAGTGATGTCGGCCTGGCGGGAGATGATTAGGCCTGCAGCGATCGCATGCTCTAAATCCCTAAAGGTTGTGCCAGCATCCTTGCCCATGGCAATGGCGAGGGTCGTTAGATCGGCTCGATTACCGAGACAGGCCAGGTGAGCGAGGCAGTTTTGGGTGGCTTCAGGAAGCTGGCCAATGCGTTGTGCCATCAACTCCACGACATTGTCCGTCATAGACTGGCGGCGAATCTGGTCTAGATTCCATTGCCAGCGGTGCCCCTTAATGTCAAACCACAGTTGGCGATCGCCCTGGAGGGTCTTGAGAAATTCTTTGAGAAAAAAGGGATTGCCCTGGGTCTTGTCAAAAACCAGCTGGGCTAGGGCTTGGGTTTCATGGAGCGGGGCTTTGACGGTGTCAGCAATGAGTTGGTTCGCCGTCAGGAGGGAGAGGGGCTCTAACTGAGTTTCCTGGACGAGAGCCGGTTGGTGCTTGAGCAGGGAGAGGGTTAGGCGCAGGGGATGGGAAGGCCCAACTTCATTTTGGCGAAAGGCTCCGATCAGCAGGAAGCCATTGACCTCTGCTTGGCAGAGCATCAGCTGGATGAGGTTGAGACTGGCGGTATCAGCCCACTGCAGGTCATCTAGAAACAGAATTAAGGGACGCTCTGTTTGGCAAATGGCCTGTAGGAAGGCTTGCACACTGCCCTTAAAGCGGTTGTCACTTTCCTGGGGAGGCAGGGGAATGAGTGGAGGCTGGGGGCCAATGATTTTTTCCAGGCTGGGGACCAGGTCCACTAGGGCCTGCCCGTTGTTACCTAGAGCTGTGATGATTTGGTCACGCCATAGATTGAGCGCACTGAGGGGCTCACTTAACCATTGCTGCACTAGGCTTTCCAGGGCCTGACCCATGGCACTGTAGGGCTGGTCCCGTTGCAGTTGGTCGAATTTGCCGCCAATGAAATAGCCGGGTGCTCCCCGTTGGCAGCGGCGTAGCGCTTGGACCAGAGCGGATTTCCCTGTGCCCGCTTCTCCCTTCACTAGGATGCATTCTCGACAGCCATAGTAGGCCCGTTCCCAGGCCGCTTGGAGAAGGTTGAGCTCGATGTCTCGGCCATAGAGGCGTTGGGGAAGCTGGAGTTCTGGGGGTTGATCCTGCTGACCGACACTGAAGCGATCGCGGCCTTTGGCGATGGGACTCATCGTCGTTGGCTCTGAAGTTGTGGATGCAATCTTTGATGAGCCGGACTGAGCTGCCTGAGGACGCTCCCCCAATTTAGCTAGGCAGGCTTCTAGATCCGCATGGATACCATGGGCGCTTTGGTAGCGAGCCTCTGGGGTTTTGGCCATCAGCTTGAGCACCACATCGTTGATGCAGGGCAACAAAGCGGGATTGCGCTGGTCCAGGGGAGGAACAGGTTTGGCCAAGTGGCAATGGACGAGTCCTAGGGGGTCATCGGCGTGAAAGGGAAGGGACTGGGTCAGGAGTTCGTAAAGGGTCACCCCCAGGGAGTAGTAGTCCGTGCGATAGTCGACGCATTTCCCCAGACGGCCGGTTTGCTCGGGGGCTAGGTAGGCGAGGGTGCCTTCGAGACGATCTGACTCCGCATCGACTTCCAGGCTGCCATGTCCAAGTAATCCCTGGAGATCCAGGGCAATGCCAAAGTCAATCAGCTTGAACTGGTGGGTCTCCCGGTTGAGCACTAGGTTGGACGGGTTGATATCCCGATGGACTACGCCTTGGTCATGGACCTGGGCGAGGGTCTCGACGAGTTCTAGGGACAGTTTGAGAACGTCTTCTGTGGAAAGAGGCTGCTGTTGCTGCCATAAATCCAGGGATTGCCCCCCGAAATCTTCCACCACGAGGGCGAGGCGATTGTCGTAGTCCCGCAGATCGTGAACTCGAATAATGCTGTCCCGCTCATCAAGGTGATTGAGTCGCTGGGTCAGTTCGTATTCCTGTCGATAGGTCGTCCGCTGTTGGGGAGAGGGGTAGGCCGTCTTCAAAAATTTGAGAATAATTGCCTTACCATCATTGGCCTGCTGCCCTCGATAGACGAGGGAATTGGCTCCGTCATGGAGCTTGTGGGTCACCGTGATGTCGTCTAGGGCAAGCAGCATAGGGCGAGTCAGCTAGGGAATGTTTCGGCCTCGTTCGCGATCGCGGGGACTGGTGCGGCGTCAATGTTTCCGCAGAAACGACTGGTCATCTGGATCTGAGCAAGGTCATGGTTTTGCAGACCACCGGGTTTAGCAGAGCGGGGTGAAATGGAGGCAATCCCAAGCTTCGTAGTTCCACGTAAATGACCTACGTAGTTCCTTGGCTTAGCCGAATTCCGCAAAAAAATCAGATTTCATGCAAATGGCGCAGCCCCAAAACGTGATAGACCCCACTATTCAGAGATGTGGCCTAGCGTACCGGTTTCAGCTTTGTTACACATCCGTTACAGCCCGGGCATCCTAGGTCTAACTCGTCATTTGCTCATCTTCTGCCCAGGGGGTTCTACGGATGTCACTCGCTGCTGACCATAAAACCGACCGTGTAAATACTCAACCTACTATGGGGGATACTACGCAAACTTCTTTGCCAAGGTTGGAAACCCCTAAGTCTGAACCTGGGGAGAAAAGTGCGAAGCCTTCAGCTCGATTTCCCCAGGCGGCCATGGTGGCAAGTCGCATCCAGTGGAGTAATCCTGAGCTCATGGTGTTGGAGGGGGAACTGCCCCAGGATGTCACGGGACATTGCATTGTGATGGGTCCTGCAGGGGATGACACGATGCTGCCGTTGCCAGGGGAGCGGTTGCTTCATCCTGCCAGTGGTGGGGTCTCCCGTTTCAATGGGGATGCCATGGTGCATCGCTTTGATTTTGGTGAAGGCAAGGCCCATGTCACGAGTCGTTTGCTCAAGACCCCTTGCTATTACGCCGATGCAGCGACTGCCCCGGGCAGCCCCTATGCAGACCTCAAATTTTTTAGCAGTGGACTGGGGCGTTTTTCCACAAGCCTGGGCTTCCGAGATGAGGTGAATACAGCCTGCGTTCCAGTCAAGTTTGCAGAGGATGACCATTGGCGCTTACTGGCGGCTTGGGATGCGGGTCGCCCCTATGAAATTGACCCTCAAACCCTGGAAGTGATCACCCCGATGGGCGGTAACGATGAATGGCGGCCCCAGTCGTTGCCCATTCCCCAAGGCCCATTTCCGGTGGTCTGCACTGCGACCCACCACCTGTTTGACGATCGCACCCACGAGCTCTTTACGGTGAACTGGGGCAAGTCCATTGCTACCATGGCTGCCCCCCTCGTGCTCCATGGCCTGGCCCTGTTGGGTCGGCAACATCCGCTACTCATGGGCCTGGCAAAAATTGTTCTGCAGGGTCTGACCACTCTGGGGCGATGGTTCAAGTGGCTGCATCCCGCTAAAGAGAGTGATGACTTCGTTAATTTGATGCGCTGGGATGGGGGCGATCGCCTCAAGCAGTGGCAGGTGCGCCTGCCCAATGGCTCTCCGGTGCGCATTCACCAAAGCATGCACCAAGTGGCTGCCAGCCGAAACTATTTGGTCTTGATGGATACGGCCTTTAAGCTAGGCCCGGAGCAGTTGTTGCCCAATCCCTTGCCTGGTCATGGTGACATTGAGGCGCATTTGCGGGAGCTGCTGGACTATGCCCAATTGGCTGATACCCCCTTGTACTTGATCAAGCGAGCGGATTTGGACCCTACGGCTGAGTTTGTCACGGCCAAGCCCCTGAGCATTCCCCGGGAGATCGCTCACTTCCGGGTGGATTATGACGATAGCGAAGGGGTGGTACTCCATGCGGCCCATAACAATGCCTGGGATGCAGCAGAAGGCGTGCAGCGCTATGACCGATTGGTGAATGATTCTGCTGCTGCATCGGAACAGGCAGTGACGGATAATGTTGGTATGGCAACCACGACGACGGATCTCAATTCTTTGGGCCGCTATGTGATTGACCCAGCTAAAGGAGAAGTGGTGGTGAGTGAGATGGTTCGCGATCGCGACCTCACCTGGTCCCCTGCCCTCTATGCAGACAATGGCACCCTTTCTCTGCCGGAGCGTTACAACCACATCTATTGGAATGCCTGGGGCTGTTGGGATGACCTGCTAACGGACTTTGTTTGTGACCTCTATAAGGACCACAAGTATCGCGAGATGGATCCTGCCACCGTACGGCGCTTTGCGGAGGAAGGTGTGCCTGCAAACCTCTGCCGTCTGGATACCCAAACGATGAAAATTGCTGATGCTTACCGTTTTCCCCTGGGGACCTTTGGTAACTCGCCCCAGTTCATCCCTCGTCCTGCAGACAACTGGTCTGGTGGCGATGGCACTGATGGCTATTTGGCTACGGTGGTGGTCTTTGACGATGCCCAGGGATTACCCCAAAGCCAGATCTGGATCTTTGATGGCCAGGACCTTGCCCAGGGACCCATTTGTAAGCTGGGTGACCCCAGTGGTCAATTCCAACTGGGCCTGACGATCCATACCACTTGGATTCCTGAAATTGGACCTCGCAATGCGACCTATAACGTGCCAGTGCGAGAGGACTTTGAGCCGATGTTGGTGGGGCAACCCAATCTCGTTAAGGAGCTGTTTGAAAGGCAGATCTATCCCCACTTCGAAGCTAAAGCTGAGGCTGAAGAAGAGACTCTGCCTTTGGAATCATGACTTTCTAAGGCTCTTCAATGTTGATATAGCAACAGGCTGCATTGTTCTAGGAACTCAGGGGGTGTACCTGAGACTGAGCGATGGTCTTGAGCAACGGTCTTGAGCAATGGTCCGACAAACACTCGTGCTGGGTTGAGACCGGGCGCGAGTGTTTTCTATGTTTCCATCAACATCTCGGCCAGGGTTGTGAGCAGCTGATGCCGCCGGAATGGCTTCTGGATGATTCCATCGCACCCCACCGTTAAAGCCTTAGCTTCTTCTTCTGGAAGGAGGCCTGCGCTGGTCGCCAAAATAATCGAACGGGGAATCTCTTCTGACTCTTGGGCACGAATTTGTCGGGTTGCTTCATAGCCATCCAACTTGGGCATGCGCATATCCATCAAAATGAGATGGGGGGACCAGCTCTTCCAGAGTGCGATCGCTTCTTGCCCATTACTCACTTCGCGCACTTCGATGCCTGTATCGGCTAAGAGTTGTGTGAGGAGTCGGCGGTTGAAGGATATATCATCTGCCACGAGCAGTCGTTTTCCTCGGTGCTCCTCGAAGATGAACAGGAGATCTTGAGGATGGGAGATGATCGAGGGTTTGAGTTCAGCTGAGCGTAGCGGCAAGATTACTTGGAAGATGGCACCACGCCCCGGCTTGCTTTCTACTGAAAGCTCACCCCCCATGAGCTGGGTGAGTTCACGACTAATCGATAATCCCAGTCCTGTACCGGGTAGTTTCGCGTTAGCTGCCAAGCCCTGCTTGTAGGGTTCAAAGACAGTCTCTATCTCAGAGCCCAACAGGCCTGGACCGCTGTCCTCCACTGCAAAGTAGATTTTCTCCTGGCTGTTGTCTTGGCACCAAACCCTCAAAATGACATGGCCATATTGGGTGAACTTGATGGCATTACCCAGCAGGTTGATGAGGATTTGCCGTAGCTTGGTTTCGTCAATCCAGATGTCACTGGGGAGACGGTTGTCTAGGCTGCAGCGAAAGGCTATACCCTTCTTCTGGGCCTTTTGCTCAAAGAGTTTTTCGAGATATTGGATGAGGCGTTCAATCTTGACAATCTGCTCTCGCAAGGGAGATTGATCGGCTTCGATTTTGGACAGCTCTAGCGCATCATTGACGATTTCTAGGAGGTGTTCACTGCTATTTTGAATGACCTCCAGATTCTGGCGCGATTGTTTTGAGAGTTTGGGGTCCTTGACCATCAGTTGGCTAAATCCCAACATGGCATTGAGCGGAGTTCGGAGTTCATGGCTGGCACGGGCCAGAAAGTTTCGTTCACTGGCCAGAGCGGTTTTTAATTTTTCCTGGGTTCGGCTCAGTTGTTGGTTTTCGGCTTTGAGGGTTTGGGTGAGCCTTTCCACTTGAGCTTGGGTGCGCTCCTGGATCGTGCTCTCCAAGGTTTGTCCGTATTCCTGCAGCTTGGATTGGGATTGTTCGAGGCTTTGCTTGAGCCCCCAGCGTTGACTGATGAGCCCGGCCCCTAGACCCGCCAGTCCTGGTGCTGCAATCCAAATCCACCAGCCTTGGAGAAACAGTAAATAACCACTGCTGAGTAGCGCTGTGCCGCCGAAGGCCAACAGGATGAGATTGTTGGACTGTTTTTGGTTCCAAGCGTTACCAAGCCAAGCACTTCCCCCCGCCCATAGCAGCATCCAGAGGACGTTTATGCCTCTGGGGATTCCCTTGAGGATTGTTCGTTCACCCATCGCTGCAGCAATGATTTGGCTAGCTAGGTCTGCCTGGAGCTCTACGCCGTACCAGCCCTGGCCGGTCTCTAAACTCGCGGAAGTCAAGAAGTGGTTATGCAGGCTCGGAGCTTTGGCACCAATCAAGACGATGCGATCGCGCAGTTGTTCAGCCTTGACCTGACCGGCCATAAGCTCCGTCAGCGAAACCTGCTCGAAAACCTGGGGGGATGAATAGAAATTCGACAGGATTTGAAATCCCCCCACATCTGCATTGGCATAGCCGCCATCAAACGGATGTAAAGCTACCAGTTGAGCCTTGCCAAGTTGAATTTGTCCTGGGCTCTTCTTTGATATTTCGGGATAAATGTTGCGCTGGTATAGGTATTCCAGAGCTAGCTTGGCTCCTAAACTGAGCGCTACTTCTCCATTACGCTCGGTAACTGAGAGCAAATGTCGCCGCAGTTTGCCATCGGAGTCCAGCACTAGGTCACTAATGCCAACTTGCCCCGCTTCTTGAAGGCTGCCCAAGGCTGGGATGCCTTCTCCCTGACCATTGGCAACAGACTTTTTGACTGCGATAAGGTTGGGGTGGTCGCTGAGGAGATTGGTCTCGCTAGAGGAAACGCTGGCATCTCGATGAAGATTTAAGCCAATAACCGCCGGCTGAGCCTGTTGAATTTGCTGTATGGCCCTGGCCAGTTGGCTATCGGAAAGTGGCCAGGAGCCTAAGGTTTCTAAGTCTGATTCTGTAATCCCCACGATTGTGACGGCGGGCGGGGCTTCGATTTGGCTTGTACCGGAGCGTAATCGAAAAAGTTGATCCAGAATCGTTCGCTCGGTGCTTTGAAAAACGCTGAGCTGCTGCAAAGCGAACACGACACCAGTCATGGTGAATGCAGAGATCAAGATTCTCCAGCGTTCTTTTTGGGTGACGTGACCAGCTCGTAACAAGATGAATCCTCTACTCTCTTTTACGTCCAGTAAGTAGACTTGTCTATCTCTGGGTCGTGACCTGCTTTATTGCATTAAATTCCTAGTGGCTACATGTTACAGGCTGGTTTGTTCTCTTTCTTTGAAGAATAGTTGGAAGATATAGTAAGGCGAATATTCTTCTTCCGGAGTTTGTTTCCTCGCCTTGAGTCAAGCTGTTGCGTGGAGCTTCTATCGGATTGAGACAAGGGCCATCGTATGATCACTTAGGAGTCACCAGGTTTTGTCTTCCGCGATCTAATTGTGTTGAACTTTGAGCTTTTTTCGACCATTTACGACTGGTTTAGCTGCGATCGCGGTTTCCATTGGAATATGGGGGCTGGGTGATGTTAGCGGGAGTCAAATTGCATTGGGACAGGTGCTCCCAGACTTCTCTTTGGGTGAAGAAAATACTCTGATGACGCCTCAAGTAGGGGGGCAGGAGCTGGTCACTGGAGGGGCGCTTCGTGGCACGAGTCTCTTCCATAGCTTTGAAGCTTTGAATGTGGGGGAGGGACAATCTCTTTTCTTTTTCAACCCCGTTGGCATCGACCAAATCTTTAGCCGCGTCACGGGCAATAGCGTTTCGACCATTAACGGCACTTTGGGGGTGTTGGGCGATGCGGATTTATTCCTACTCAACCCCAATGGAATCCTCTTCGGCCCCAATGCCCAGCTTGATCTCAGTGGCAGCTTTCATGCCACCACAGCGGAGCAGCTGCAAATTGGAGAGCTGGAATTCGGTGCCAACGGCCCCACTCCTCCTCCCTTACTCAATCTCTCTTTCCCTGTTGGACTCCAGGTCGGCAATATTCCACCCCAGAGTTCAATTCGCAATGAGGCTCAACTGAGCGTAGGCCCATCCCAAACGTTGTCGTTTAGTGCTGGCAAAGTGGAGCAAGCGGGTAACCTTATCGCCCCTGGCGGAACGGTTGAACTGAAGGGCAACAGCCTGAGTCTCACAGGCACTGTGGATAGTCGTGCTCCCGATGGTGCTGTTGGAACCTTACGGCTCCATGGGCTAGAGGATTTGCAAATTCAGCCTGCGGGTCTGTTGACCAATCAAGCCATTCTCCAGGCCCTAGAAACCAACCATCTCGTGGTTAAGAGCGATCGTGACCTATTGATTTCAGGGTCGCTCAGTACTACCAACGCACAATCCCTGGCTTTAGAAGCCGAACATGATCTAACGCTGCGTTCTGCAGTTGTCCAACTGCGAGGAAGTATCTCGTTACGCAGTGGAAAAGAGCTACGCCTTGACAGAAAATCCGTTCTCGGGTCTTACAATCATTCCAACAGCCTAGATGAGCCCGTTGCAAGAATTGACATCAACAGTGACCGTTTAGTTTTAGAAGACACCTTTTTACGGTCTACTACTGTGGGAGGCAAAGGGGGGGCCAATGTCTCCATCAAGGTCAATGAAGATATTGTTTTACGCCGAAGCAATATCACAACCTCCACTGATGCCACTGGCAATGCAGGCAGCTTACAGCTACAAGCTGGGGAAGCCATAAGACTTAACGCAGCGGAAATTGGTAGCTATGCCGCGGATTCCAGTGGTAATGCAGGCAGCTTACAAGTCGAAGCCAAACGATTAATCATTGACGATCGCAATCAACCTCTCCCCTCCCAAGTCAGAACCACTGCTGGCCTCACGAGCAGTGGAAATGGCGGTGACATCATCCTGCTTATCGAAGACAGCATTGAGCTACAGGGCAACGGACCCGGGCCGTTCCTCCCCAAAGGCTTGACAGTACAAGACTTTTTTAACCTGAGTGAAACGAGCAGCAGCATCAGCTCATCTGCCTTTGGAACCGGACAATCAGGAGATATTAAGATCCAATCTGAGCGGCTGCTCTTACGAGATGGTGCTGCCATCGCCATCGCTCCCGGTATTTTTGCAACAAGCTTAGACCAGGCTGGAAATATTGAAATTTCTGCCCAGGATATCCAGCTGCGAGGGACAGCCGCCATTGCATCAGTAACCTTAGGTGCAACTCAAGCAGGCAATGTCACCATTCAAAAATCTGACAAAAACAGCTCCGCTTCTAGCCGTTTGCAACTAACAGATGGAGCTTTTATCTCGACCAATAGCTTTGGGCTTAATCCTTTGTCCGGGAGTGGTGATGCTGGAAATTTAAACCTGTTCATTGATGAAGTCAGCGTTTTAAATGGTTCTTTCATTGGCGCGAGTACAAGTCGCGAAGGCAATGGAGGTCAGCTCAATCTTGAATCCGATAGCGTAACGGTCGCTGGGGTGGCCAGCGATGGTATTACGTCATCAGCCCTACGGACCGATGTTGCCCCTAATATCGTTTCATTGTCTGAGGAGGCAACCGGACAAGGCGGTCTACTTCGAGTTAACGCCAATACGGTCAAAGTATTAGAGGGTGGGCAGATTATTGCCAGTACTCAAAGTCTTGGCGATGCAGGCAACATTCAAATCACAGCCCAAACCATAGAAGTGGGAGGAACCAGTCTTCAGGGATCTCCTAGCACCCTCGAAGCTCAATCGACTGGGGCAGGGGCTGCAGGTGTTTTGGATGTGAAAGCGGATAATTTGACGATTCGCGATCGCGCCCAAGCCAACACGGGCTCTCAGTTTGGTGACGGAGGCAATATTTTGCTCAGTCTGAATGACTTTTTGCTGTTGCGTCAGCAAGGGAGTATTTCAGCCACCGCTGGCAGCGCTGAAACTCTCGGGAATGGCGGCAACATTACCATTGACGCGGGGGTCATTATTGCACCTCCAGATGAAGATAGCGATATCACAGCCAATGCCTTTGAGGGCGAAGGCGGCAACGTTAAAATCACGGCTGATGGCATTTTGGGCATCGAGCCCCAGTCCCAAAACACTCCTAGCAGTGACATTACAGCCAGCTCCCAGCTTGGGATTAGCGGCAATATCAATATTGATCTGTTGGCCATAGACCCCAGTCAAGGCTTAACCGAACT
>CALLPZ010000543.1 GCA_938015405.1 uncultured Pseudanabaenaceae cyanobacterium | reverse complement strand
GAGCCGATGCAGTCGCTGCATCGGCTCTTTTCTGTCATTGCCTGGAATGACCGGGCAGCCTAGCTGCGGGCTGCGATCGCCTCTTCATCCATGGTTTTAATCAGGTCGCTCAGCTCCTGGGCGCTGATGTTATAGACCTCGTTACAGATGTCGCATTTGGCTTCGGCCCCATCATCTTTCTCGATCATGTCCTGGAGCTCGTCGGTGCCAAACATACGCATGGCCCCCATCAGGCGATCGCGGGTGCAGGGGCAATGGAAGCGCAGGGGCGTTGTTTCGGGCTGCATTTCTAGGCCGAGGTGGCCCAGCAGCGCTTCCATAATTTCCGGCATGGTTTTGCCCTGGCCCAGTAGCTCGGGGAATTCCTGGAGTTTTCCAGCTTGTTCGTAAACCAGCTTGGATAGGGCTTCATCCCGGTGGGCCTTGGGGAGGACCTGCAGCAGTAATCCTCCGGCCTGTTGGATGCCGTCTTCGCCCATCATCACATCTAGGGCAATGCAGGATGCAGTTTGCTCGGAGTTGGAAAGATAGTAGGCAATGTCGTCACTGACCTCGCCGTTAATCAGCTCCACGGTGCTGTTGTAGGGACGGCCATAGCCAATGTCTCGCAGCATGTAGAGGTAGCCTGCCCCCAGTCCAGCGCTCACGTTGGGCTGACCATTCTCTTTGGGGGGAAGTTCGGCGGCTGGGTTGGTGACGTAGCCCCTGACGGTGCCGTCTAGGCCTGCATCCACTAGGAGGCCTTCTAGGGGGCCGGAGCTGCGGATGCGCAGGTTTACCCGGGAGTTCTCGCGCTTCATGGCCGAAGCAAGAAGGAGTCCAGCGGCCATGGTGCGGCCCATGGCAACGGTGGCGACATTGGAAAGTTTGTGGCGATCGCGGGCTTCTTTGGTGCTGTCGGTGGTGATAACGCCCACAACGCGAATGCTGCCATCTGCGGCGAAGGCCCGGGTGAGTAGATCTGCCATGAAGAAAGGAATGCGGTTAAACGAACTTTAGCCCTGCCGTTGCGCTTGGGACGATGGCTCAGCGAGGACTCTTCCCAGCTTACAAAATTACTGGTGAATCGCTCGGTTCGGTTGGCTCGGATGTGAGCTTTGACTTTTACGCCTAAACCCCGACCGCTGCTTTTCCCGTGGCAGTCTCCTCCAAATTTCCATAGTCCATGGTCCAAGCACAGTCGGCGATGGGCATGAGGTCGCTGGCATCGTGGGTGACGATCAGCAGAGTCCATTTTTTCTTGAGGCGTTCTAGCAATGCGATGAGCTGTTGACGCATGGACCAGTCCAACCCGGCTGTGGGTTCATCGAGCAGCAGCAGGTGGGGTTGGCGAATGAGCTGAACCGCCAGGGCCAAGCGGCGTTGTTGGCCGCCACTGAGGGCTTGGGGTGGGGTTTGCAGGGAAAGGTGACCCAGGCCCACTTCTTCAAGGGCGCTATGGACGCGATCACTGCCCAACTCAGGATGGCCCAGCCTCAACTCTTCCAGGACTGTGCCACAGCAAAAATGCCGCTCGGGGAATTGAAAGACCAGTCCGCCCAGTTGTTGAAGGTGCAGAGGAGTCAGCATCTGTTCTCGCCAGGCAACCTCGCCACTGGTTTGTTGGGCTAGACCGGCCATAATCTCCAGCAGCGTTGTCTTGCCAGAGCCACTGGGACCAATAATCAAACCCAGTTTTTGAGGCGGCAGGGTTAGATTCAGCCTGTGGAGGATAGGGGTGGGGGTAGCAGGGGGATGGTAAGACAGGTCACGCAAATAGAGCATGGCGGCGGGGCGAAGGGAAAACAGGCAAGGCGTGGGCGGAGGACAGAGCTTGGGCTTCAGTCCATGCCTACTCAGTATGGCCTGTACTTAACTTACCCGGCAGGCGGAGAACCCCCGGATTATTCTGAACCCTTTGGCGAGTTTCTGGGTTGCAGTGCTGTTGCGTCAGCTGTAGGCACGTTTGGAAGCGTTTGGGTGGCTTGGACTCGATTGTTTGCGCCCCTTATTCTTCGTGGTTGTCCGTGATGTGCCGCTTCTAGCCTGCGATGTAGGCGGCAAGTCTGATTGCTCGCACTATTCTTTTGACGTTCAGACCGCTTGAGAAACTGGCCTAACCCGAGACAAAATCAGCGGATTGAAGCGATGTCACTAGGAAAGGGGCTCACAGGAAAATAAAATGGAGCGAGTGAGCAATAGAGGGAAATTTGAGGCTGAGCGATAGTGCTGATCCTCACTCGGTAATGGAACAGTTACTTCTCTCGTCCCGTCTCATAGCTCTAGGCCCAGGCTCAAGCCTGGTCTGCTTCCCACATGACGCTTCAGCCGTTTTCCCTTCATCCACTCTCCTGTTGACTATGGCTATTCGACCTTTCCAAACCAGCCGTCTCTCTACTCTGCGTCCCTGGTCCCAACGGGTGGCCTTGGCCTTGGGCTCAGTGGCAGTCACGGCCGCGACCTTGGGGATGGCTAATCCTGCCTTGGCCGGGGACCCCTTCCGCAGCAGCAACCCCATGCCCATTGGCAATAAAACTGAGGCAGCCTTCAAGGCGATGTTTCAGGAGAGCGACTATGCCAAGGCGGCTGATTTGCTTGAGGAGGCCCAGGTTTCTGAGGCCAATGAGCCGCTGATTTACCCCATGCTGGCCCTCCTGGCTCAATACGAGAAGAACTACGCGGCCATGTCCGGCTATGCCACTCAAACTCGTGAAGCGGCAGCAGCGATCAAGGACAGCCAGCCTCTGCGCAGCAACCTCTACAGCGCCGTGGCAGAGTTCGTTGAGGGGGCTTACATCATGTCTGATGCAGGAGATGGTCCGGTCCGGGGACTGGGCAAAGCTTTGGGCAAGCTGCGTTCCTTCAACGCTTCCATGGCTGCAGCACGCAAAATTGATGCCAATGACCCCGAGCTGAACCTGCTCGAAGGCTTCACTGACATGTACGCCTCGGCTTACTTGCCCTTTACCAGTACCGATGCGGCAGTGAAGAAGCTGCAACAAGCTGGGCCAAGCTATTTGTCCAATTGGTTGACAGGTCTGGGTTATCGAATTCTAGATAAGCATGACCAGGGCCTCGCTGCAGTGGAAGCAGGCTTGGCGATCCAGCCTGACCATGCCGAGATGAACTATCTCAAGGCCCAGCTGGAAATGCAGAAGGCCAAGACAGATTCCAGCCGTCTGACGGTGGCCCAAAAGCACTTTGACATTGCCCTGGCCCAGTCCGAGGTCTTGCCCAAGCGCCTAGTGGGGCAAATCATGCGAGAGCGCTGTCTCAATCAAGAAAAGTTGGATGGCCAAGATCGTTCCTGCAGTGGCTTGATGAGACAAGCCATCAAGGACAGTGGTGATAGCCAATGGGGCCCTGCCGTCTTGCCTCAGCTCTAGTGCTTGTTCTGAGTGAGTAACAGTCGCTGCTTAGATGTCTTTATTTTCAACCGCCTTCTGGTTTGACCAGAGGCGGTTTTTTCTTGCTCTACGGCTAGATGTCTTTCCTGACATGGTTGGCGAGATACGGTTGAATTCGCTCTAAAATTGACCCGGTTGGCCCATAATCGGGCCGCATCATTTTGTGACGGGGAACCCCATGCAAGTTGAGTTTCGCGAGTTTAATCCCTTTGATGTCTGGCTTTGGCTGGAATTTGAAACGGTGCCCTCCAATGCCGAGCAGCAATATGTGGAGGAAATTCTCAACTCCTGGTTCTTTATGGGAAAGCTGGGCGGCTTTAACGCTGAGAATTTGCAGATTCAAGAGGAAGGCTTGGAGCTGAGCTATATGCCTTACCAGGACGATCGCGCTGATAACGCCCTCCAGGCTTTGATGCACAACATGGGGGAAGTTGAATTTCAGGGGCTGTGGTCTCGCTGCTGGTTTGACCTCGGTACCAGTGATGCGATCGCCCTAGATGTGCTGCTCAATGCTTTCCGCCAGTTCGACCAGGATTATGTTCGTATCAGCAAAATCTATTTAGGTGGTGAGAATGCAGATTGGCCGGTGCCTGCAAGGCCTTCGGATACGTTCTTTGATGCAGATGCAGATGCGATCGCAGATCGCTAACTCACTTTTCAAGGGGCTCAGTGGCTGAGAACACTTCACTTGCCTGGCTTTTCAGAGAGCGCTCTTAGCTTTGCCCAAATCAGCTCCCTTGAAGCAACCCAAAGAAAAAGGACCATCGGTAAAGCTCCGATGGTCCTTTTTTAGATAACCGTTCGACTCTCAGTTGAAAGCGCTCATTGTTCTAACGGAACATGATGCTGACGGAGCTTTCTTCATGGATACGCCAAATGGTTTCGCCCAGGAGATTGGCTACGGATAGCACTTTGAGCTGAGGGAAATGGCGATCGGCCGGAATGGGGATGGTGTTGGTGACGATCACTTCCTCAAACAGCCCGGGTTGAGACAGCCGCTCTGCTGCTGGGGGAGAGAAGACCGCATGGGTTGCACAGGCGTAGACCCTCTTCGCACCTTGCTCTCGCAAGAACTTAGCACCTTCACAGATAGTGCCAGCGGTGTCGATCATGTCGTCCACCAGAACCACCGTCTTATCTTTGACGTCGCCGATCACGTTCATGACCTCCGCCACGTTGTGGGCCTGACGGCGCTTGTCGATGATCGCGAGAGGCGCATCGTTCAGCTTCTTGGCAAAGGCGCGAGCCCGAGCAACACCACCGATGTCGGGAGAGACCACGACGAGGTCTGCCAGATTTTTGTTGATTAGGTAGTCGAATAGTACGGGCGAACCGTAAATATGGTCGCAGGGGATATCGAAGTAGCCCTGGATTTGTGCCGAATGCAGGTCCATCGCAAGGACGCGATCCGCACCAGCTTGGGTCACCAAGTTGGCGACCAACTTCGCCGTGATTGATTCCCGTCCTGCCGTTTTGCGATCGGCGCGGGCGTAGCCGTAGTAGGGAACGACAGCCGTGATCTGCCGAGCCGAGGCACGGCGACAGGCATCCACCATGATGAGTAGCTCCATCAGGTGGTCATTGACCGGGTGACAGGTGGGTTGGATGAGATAGACATCACAACCCCGAATGGATTCTTGAACTTGCACATACATCTCGCCATCGGCGAATTGCTTGCGCACAAGGGGACCCAAATCAATGCCGAGGTAGCGGGCGACTTCTTCTGCAAGTGCAGGATTTGAAGAACCAGAAAATAGTCTCAGCCTCTGATTCTCTGGCAGAGTTGGCATCGACGAGGGAAAAGGCAGTGTTGCGGAACGGATCACGGCAATTTCTATGAGCGCATTCCCAGCAATCCTATCACTATATGTAAGGAGTATAGGACTGGAAATTAATCACCACTAGGACTTTTAATGCATCAGTTTTAACTTTGAATAGGCTCTACTCAAAGCATGGTGGGAGTTCTCATTTCTTTCGTCTTAATTTATCTTGAATCAAACAAGACTGTGCTGACCATCGATTTGGTGCTAATCCTTGGATTTAATATAGATTTGACTAGATTAGGGCTAGGGCATACTTGCCAAAGTACTGTTGGCTGAAAGGTTGAGGCTTTGGGAGAGTTTTTCTTGTTGTTTGGCTAACTGAGTGACCTACTCCTGATTTTTGTTTTCAGTTCGTGATATCTAAAACAGTCTAGATGTCCTGCAAAAAATCCCCTTGGCATTGCTGGATTCAATCTGAAGTGTAGAATCCTTGGCATTGAGCCTTGACCTCACTCCTTCATCACGAAAAACAGTTAAAAATTGATTTTTCTTCGCACCTGAAGAAGTACAGATTCGCTCTACCTCAAAACGATGTTTAGAGCGAGATTGTTCGCTCTATCATGGTGATTGTCGTGAGAGGTCTCAGGAAAATGAGTTTAATTGATCGCATTGGTGACGATATTAAATCCGCAATGAAAGCGCGGGATAAGCTTCGTCTTGAGACTGTGCGGGGTGTTAAGAAGCTTCTCTTGGAGAAGGTTGTAGAGGCCCGGGCAAAGGGAAAGGAAGAACTCTCTCCGGAAGAGGAGCTTGCTGCATTAAGTCAGTTAGCTAAGCAACGGCGCGATTCCATTGCCCAGTATTTAGATGCGGGTCGCCCAGAACTGGCTGAAAAGGAGCAGCAAGAACTAGAGATTTTGCAGGAATATCTGCCGGCCCAACTCTCAGAGGCTGAGGTCATAGAAGTGGTGGACAAAATAATTGCCCAGGTCGGTGCAACGAGTCCGAAGGATATGGGCAAGGTGATGGGACCTGCCATGAAGGAACTCAAAGGCAAAGCGGACGGTAAAGTTGTCCAGAATGCCGTGAAGCAGAGACTTGCGACCTAGCGATCGCGGAAGTCAAAAAAAGAAGCCACTGGCCCTCTCATCGGCAATCGTCTCCTGGCAAGTTTGTCAGGGGGGCGATTGTGGGAGGACAGCAAAAGAAAATTAAAAAAGGGATGTCGAGGGGCACCTAGGCCGACTTTCAATGAAAGAGCCTATTTGCTGACCTGACCTAGCCACAGTGGAGACATCTCCCAGCCGTGGGCTAGCTATATATTGCTATTAAGCCTATCGGAGCGCTTTCGAAAGTTCAAGCCTGGGCTAGGATTCCGATGCCAGTCAGAGCTA
>CALLPZ010000542.1 GCA_938015405.1 uncultured Pseudanabaenaceae cyanobacterium | reverse complement strand
TTGGGGCTAATGAACTGCTGAACCCGATCAAATAGCGTATCGAGGATGCGTTGGGGGTCGTCGTAGCGCTGGCAAGCCCATTGGATTGTGCGAATGAGATTGTCCTCGTCAAAGCGATCGCCATTGGCTGCAACGGCATCTGTGAAGCCATCGGTGTAGTAAATCACGACATCACCAGGCTCCAGCTTGACCTGGCCCCCTTCATAGTGGCTCTCATGTTCTAGACCCACTAACATGCCCAGGCTATCTAGGCGATGCAGGCTCTGGGTGGCAAAGCGCCACAGCAGAGGCGGGTTATGGGCCGCGTTGCTGTACTGAAGGATTCTGGTTCTAGGGTCGTAGACCGAATAGAACAGGGTGACAAAGCGATTGGAGTTTTCCAGATCCGAGTACATTACCCGGTTGAGATGCTGCAAAATCCGCGCCGGGGGGTGCCCATTGAGCACTTCGGCTCTTAGCATTCCCCGCAGCATGGTCATGATCAGACCCGCTGGTACGCCCTTGCCCATGACATCGCCAATGGCAATACCCCAAGGGTCGCTGGCATTGGGCTTGCGCTGGTGGAGGCGGGCATCATTTCGGGTCGGGATGAAGTCGTAATAGTCACCCCCCACTCGGTTCGCCGTCTCGCAGCGAGCAGCCAAGGTGAGGCCTTCCACTTCGGGGCAGGTGCGAGGCAGGAGCTGACGCTGAATCTCAGCACCAATTTCGAGCTCGCGGTCCAGGCGTTGCTTTTGGCGCAGCTCGCTTTCCAGCTCAGCCTGGTCAAGTGCTACAGCAGTCTGGTCTGCAACAAAGCGCACCAGCTTTTGACGGCTTTCAGTCCACTCGTAGGTGGGGCTGTAGCTGAAGACATACAGGCGTCCCCGCTCTAGGGTGCGCTGCAGGATGGAGGTACCAAATAGCTTTACGCCAGGGCCAAAGGCATGGGTGACCCAGCTGTCTAACTGGTTGGCCCAGCCTTCAGCACGGGAGAGGGCCTGATTGTCTTGGTGGGAAAACTGCTCCGTTGCCACTTCCAGGGCTTGGCGGAGGGGAGTGCTGCGCTGCTCGTAGTTGGGCTGGTCATCATTGAAATGAAACCGCTCCAGCCGCAATTCACCGTCGGGTTGCACCACCATCAATGCGCCACCATCGGCCTTGGTGACGCGGCTGGCCACCATGGGAATCAGCTCTAAAAACTGGTTGAGGTTGCTGAAGCTTCGTAGGGCAAAGCCGAGGGAGCCAAGCAGGTCTTGGGTATTGTTTTGCTCATGGTTGAGGCGGGCCACGAGTTCTTTGAGGGCCACCACAGGTGCCGCAAGCTCACCGCCTACCGTCCCCGGTTGAACCGGGGAGTGGGATCTGGATTTTGGGAGCGGCACTGTGGTCATAAAGTTGGGCAAACCCCGGTGTAAAACTGAATCAAGGCGGATTGAAACCTATAGCCCTTGGGCGCCTTGACGGACAGATTGAAATTCTGCCCCATAGTGATAGCGCGAATTGGCACGATTGCCAACTGATTCGTGCCTAATCGTTCCTACACAAAATACAAAACACGATGGAGATTGGAGGGGAGAAACCGTCAGCCTGAGGGGTTTCTGACCATGGATAGCAGCAATTCTTGCCTAGCCATCTAATCCATTTTTACTGAGCCACTATTTGCTGGGACTCAATGTGAAAGCTGGTTTAGGGGGTTGGCGGAAGACGCTTTTGTTGGCTTAGTTGGCCTTTACGGGTTGTCAAAGCTTTTGGGCTTATTGAACCGCTTGGAACTGTTCTCCCATTGGATGCAGGCGATCGCAACCGTAAATTCTACAGCTGTCGTAAGTTGCCATTTGATAACAACAGGATTGAGGTTCGGCATGGCCATGTTTCAAGCGTTGGACTTAAATTTCCCTTGAAGGAAAATGGAACTCGATAAAGCCTTCAAATTCATTCACGTTAACTGTGGCGCTTACGTGGTGTTTCAGATAGGAAAATTCGATGGATGGGTTTCTCGTGGCGTCTTGGGTTGTAGAGTCATCCATTAAACGGATGTAAGCAAAACAGAGGAAGGGAAGCGGCTAACAATGGCCGCTTCCCCCTTAATGACTTATGGCTGGATGATGCTGTTTGAGCCCGTTAGCCGCTGAGTAGGGCTTCAATGAACTCATAGCTGGAGAACGGGCGAAGGTCACCAATGCCTTCTCCGGCACCAATGAAGCGGATGGGTAAGCCCAGTTGCTTAACCACGGCCAGGGCAACGCCGCCTCGAGCTGTGCCATCTAGCTTGGTTAAGACCACACCGCTGAGTTCTGCGGCCTGGGCAAAGACTTCTGCCTGGCGTAGGCCATTTTGACCCAGGGTGGCATCTAGAACTAGAAGCGACTCAATCTTGGCTTCTGGAGCTTTCTTGTCGATGATGCGGCGAACCTTGGAGAGCTCCGCCATGAGATTCTTTTTGTTTTGCAGACGCCCAGCGGTGTCCACTAGAAGTAGCTCGGTGTCGCGGCTGCGGGCAGCCTCTACGGCGTCAAATACGACCGCTGCGGGGTCAGTATTTTGACCAGGGTTGGCGATGACTTCAATGCCACTACGTTCTCCCCAGACCTGAACCTGTTGGACAGCGGCAGCACGGAAAGTATCGGCGGCGGCAATTAGGCAGCGGTACTCGGACTTGGTTGCTAGGTGAGCCAATTTGCCAATCGTGGTGGTTTTGCCCGCGCCGTTGACGCCGGTCATCAGCCAGATATTGAGTTGGTCTTTTTCGGGGGCTAGGACGGGTGGGTCGTTCTCAGAGAGAGGAGAGTCCAGTAGATCCCGCAAGAGTCGCTTGAGATAAGCGATCGCCTGTTCTGGGGGCAATACTTCTTCCTTTAGCTTGGCCTGGAGGGATTCGATGATGTAATCCGTTGCATCGACCCCGACGTCCGCTTGGAGTAGCAGGGATTCGATTTCATCCACTGCATCATTATTGAGCGGCCCCTGGCCCACGATGGACTTGAGCTGGTTAATCAGATTGAGGCGAGTTTTGCCGAGGCCCTGACGAAGACGCTTGAGCCAGGTGATTTCCTCGGCTGAGATTTGATCAGGACGGCGACCCTGGGAGGCCAGGACTTCAGCGGACCAGATAAAGTCTTCATCGAAGACTACGCCAGGGACGTAGTCACTATCCCCTGCCTCAGGCTCGGGTTCAGGTTCCGGCTCGGGTTCTTCTGTGGCGGTGGCTTGGAGGCGCTCGAGGCGCTCTTCCCGCTCTGCTTCTGCACGAGCTAGGAAGGCAAGGGCCGGTGCAGGTTCAGGCTCTGCAGGCTCGGGCTCTGCAGGTTCGGGCTCGACCGGGGTCGGTTCAGGAGGGGCCGGCTCCGGTTCGGGTTGTGTTGGTGGAGCGATCGCGGCTGGGGTTTCAACCGCTTCGGGCTCCTCTGCTGAGTCTTCTGTTGTTGTCGAGTCTTCTGTTGCTGGTGCTACTTCTGTAGCCTCTTCTGCTGCCGTCGCTGTTTCGGGTGCATCGATTTCATTCTCGGTTGATGTCACCGTTTCTGCGACGGGCGCCGCTGCTACTTCAGCCTCTTCTGTTTGCGGAGCGGCGGGGGCGGATTCTTCGAGCGCTTCGGGCTCGGCACTGATGGGCTCCTCTATAGGGGCTGGTTCCGGTTCAGGGATGACGGGAGCTGGCTCGGACTCCAGAGGGGTGGCTTCAGCTGCGGGCTCTGGTTCTTCTTCAGGCTCAGCCTCGTCCGTGGATTCTGAAGTTGACTGCTGGGCCTTAATGTTCTGGAAGGCTGCCTTGGCAAATTCTAGATAATCTTCGTCTCCTTCGCTGGTCTCATCTTCATCGGCGCTCTCAGACGCTCCGGAGTCCTGTTCATCAGGAACTTGAGACTCATCTGCTTTAGGCTCACTGCCTTTGGCTTTGTCGTCATCGGCGTTGAATTTACGGCGAAACCAGTCAAAAGCCATGGCTGAAAACGAAGAGGATAAATAGGATTGGGCAGTTGAATTTAGGGCAGATGGATGGCCATCACCCGGGAAGTGCTTGAAGGCACAACTTTAATCGGTGACAGGGGTATGACCGCCACTGCTTTTCTGGCTATCCACCGCTCGGCGCAATACACCATTGATCAGTCGACGCCCTTCATCATCACTGTAACGTTTGGCCAATTCCACCGCTGCGTTAATCGCGACGGGTGCTGCTAGGCCTAAGTGAGTGGATTCGGCGATCGCCACTCGCAAAATGTCCTGGTCAATGGCAGGCAGCCGACTCAATCGCCAACCCTCCATGACGCTATCAAGGAGGCTGTCGATCTCTGCCTTATTGCGTTTGACGCTGCGAGCAATGTCCATGGCATAGGATTTCACCTCGACGCGGTTGGCCATTTGCAGCATCTCGGGAATTTCTATCGCCCGCCGAGCACTATTAATGGCTTTCTCGGTGTAGTCCATGGCTTGGCGCAGCATCTCCGCTGCGCTGTTGGCATTCACGGTGCTGATATCGCTGCTAAGGAGACGCTCACTGCCGTTGCTGAGTTCACTGGCTGCTTCTTCTAGACCATCGCGGGCTTCGCTGCCCAGGACTCGGATGGCTGCAAGGATGATGTCTTCCAAACTCATGTCTTGTCCCTCTTTGACAGCTTTATTAGGGAGCTGACTCAAGCTGAGCAGGGCGAGTTCGCGGGAAAGTTGTCGGGCTTGCATAGTTCGGAATCAGAGTTGAGTCTGGGGGCGAGTTGTCGAGGTACAGCAGATCGATTGAAAGCGTTCGCAAGCGTTGGGCTGCTCTAGAGTGGCGAGTGACTCACATCTTTGCGGCTTGAGCCTTGGCTCTGGGCTGATATCAACTTAGAGGATATTTGGAAAGCGCGTAAGGTATGAGGCTGTAGATGTCAGCCCAGGGCCTTTCAAGATGGGTCATCCTCCAAGGGGATGGGCTGGAATTCGGCATCCCCAGTACCTTGGCGCGTAAATAGTGGGCTGAGAGGTTGGCTCTGGCTCGCTCCTAATACATTCGCAGCGACTGGGGCCCCCCCTGGGTTGGTCATCTCCCCATTCTTCGAGACGGATGTGCCGCCAGATTCGCTGTCACCTGGGGTAACAATGCCACCCGAAATCAGAACTTTGAACGCATCCTCTACCGTTAGCGAGGTGGTGACCATGTCGCTTTCGGGGACGATCGCATACCACCCAGTGGTGGGGTTGGGCGTTGTGGGAATGAAGACACTGGCCATTGCCCGGCTGGCATCTGGCGTGAGGCTCCCGGCAACGCTACCTGTGACGAAGGCGATCGCCCAAATTCCAGGCCGGGGATATTCCAATAGCACCACCCGACGGAAGCGGCTATTGGACTGAAGCAGCGTTTCCAGGAGCTGCTTCAGGGTTGTATAAATGGAGCCCGCCAGGGGGATGGACTTGAGGGTGCGTTCACCAAAGTCCAAGAGGAATCGCCCCACAATATTGCGGGCCATTAGGCCAATCAAGAGCAAGCTCAGCAGCGGTACTGCGAAGCCCACACCGAGATTGATGAGATTGCCAAGGAAGGGATTGAGCTCGTTGAAGGGGTTGAGCTGCTTGGGAACGCTGGTGAGGAAATCCACCACCCAACGGGCTATGGACAGGGTCAACCAAATGGTTGTGGCAAGGGGAATAACGACCAGGAGCCCTGCGATGAGGTCGTTCTTTAGGTCCTGTTGAATCCGCTGTAGGACGGTTAGGCGATTATCGTCAGGCAGAGACATTGATGCAGAGACCAAACAAGCGGCTGAATGCTGAATCGAACGACTCTAGGAGTGACACCCAAGAGTGAACGGATAGAGCGCACAACTCTCAAAATCTGAGCCTGAGTTGTGGAATCAGGGGGTGGATTGAGAATTGTTAATCAATTATCTCAGTTTGGGGATGATTCTGAAAGGTTTGTAGCCTTTGTGGCAGCCTCCAGGTACGGGACCAACGTCGGATTATTGACCTCGAGGCTTAGGACTGGGCGGTTGCGTAGTCCTGGGATGTGGTGGCGATCGCGTCTGATGTCTCTAGGTTTGCCGGACTGTCTTCGGCAGGTTGACCATAGACTTCGGCATAGGGCTGGTGCTCAATTTCCCAAGCTTTGAGCAGAATCAAGTATTCGTAAAACATCTGCAATACGCACCAGCGGAAGCCTGCCCGTCCATCTCGCCAGCCGCCTAGGAATAGGTACATATAGATGAAGCGCACAATGGGACGCAGGGGCATGTGCTGGGAAAGGTTCTTGAGGGCATGGCGACGCTCCACCTCAGTGTTGCCAAAAAATAGATCCTTCCAGTTGACGGTGCCGTCCTGACGTTGCTTTAAGGCTTCGGTGGCTTCATCTGTGGAATAGCGGTTGTGCTTGTCGATCCAGCGGCTCAAGCCTTTGCCGGAGGTGTAGTGGGGATAGGTGGCCTTGAGGAATCCAGTGGGGCCTTCGCACACTTCTCGCTCGGTGTGGCCGTAGTCTGTGAACCAGACTTTCTCACGATTGAGCAGGCGCATCTGGTAGCGCGGGTATTGGGTGCTGTGGCGAATCCAGCTGCCCATAAACATCACCCGTTCCGCTGCAAAGAATCCTACCGGGGAATGCTCTGGATCGGCTTGGGCCGCTGTTACAGCTTCCCGACATTCTTGGTGAAGCTCTGGCGTCATACGCTCGTCGGCTTCGAGGATGTAGGCCCAAGGATATTGGGCGAGCTCCGATTGGAGCATCCAGGTGCGCTGTTTGCCATGGCTTTCGAAGGCATGGGAGACGAGGCGGACAGGGTAACGTTGGGAGAGTTCTTCCACGATCGCCACTGTGCGATCGCTGCTGCAGGAGTCCACGACAATAATGTCGTCGCAGGGCAGGGCGGATTCAACACAGGCAGCAATGTCCCGCTCTTCGTTGTAGGTCAGGATAAAGATCGAGAACATGGAAAGTGAATCTACTCCAGCGCGATGAAGTCCAGCGTATAGATCTCCTGACGTTTACTTAGGTTGCCCTAAACGAGTGCAATAGAGACAGCCTCAACGCAAGTCTCAGGACAGATTTTGTCTTTGTGAGCATGATTTTGAAGCGAGAGTGGGCAGGACCGATGGGGTTGCGTTTCTTCTAGAGTTCACCCTGGGCTGATGCATCAAAAAAGCCGATGGGGATATCCCCATCGGCTTGCGTTTCAAATCTAGAGCCTCAAATGGTGTCGCCAATCCCTAGGAGATGGCTGTCGTGAAACAGCGTTCTCAGGCAATGACCTAGGAGAGCTTGAGGCCGACCCAGCTGAGAAGGCCATAGCCGATAGCCAACAGTAGGCTACTCAAAACAGTTCGAGAGCTTGCTTTCCAGGCACCGCGATTGACGTCCTTGGTGTCTTGCTCCTTGCGGTTGGCGATCTCGGTGGTGAGACGCTCGGTCTCCTTCTTGGCCTCTTCCTGGAGGTAGGCCTCGACGGAATCAGGCTTGGCTTGGAACTGCTGAAGTAGCGCCACTTGCTCGCCTTGGAGCTGACCACCTGCGATCGCTTCTTGGAGAAGTTTCTCGTTTTGCAGCAAGGCTTGGATACGATTGCGCTCTTGCTGAAGCTGATTTTCGACAGCTTGATTCAGTTCGCCTTCGGCACGGGTTGCCTGCTCATTA
>CALLPZ010000541.1 GCA_938015405.1 uncultured Pseudanabaenaceae cyanobacterium | reverse complement strand
AGACTGCTGCCGAGGCGATAGGTGGCGATCGCTTTCACAGTGCCAGTCGTACCATATCCTTCCTGATTGGAGAGCTGGATGTCCAGGACTGCATTTTCCCAGGGCATGAGTTTGATTGTTTGAGTTTCTTGGGTGCTGAGCTGGATTTCATCATGGTCTACTGCGATGACTTCCACTTGGAGAAGCTCTAGGGTTTGAATGCGATCGCTGGGGTTTTCCAGGGTTAGGAAAATGGAGGCCAAGCCAGTGGGGCGATCTGATGATGGATTCACGCCTAGGGGAGCGAGTTCTTCTTGCTGAGCAATCAGGGTTACATTTTGAATTGAAGCGACTTTTAGGGTGGGCATCTTCATGGGGGAGATCTCTAACAGTGGGGGCGTTGGTGTGGTGGTCGCTGGCATGACCTTGGGGGCGTTGCAGGATAGAAGTGAGATTGCCGCACTCACCGCAGTAGACAGTTTCAACATGGTGAATTGGGGAAGGCTGGGAGCCACTAGGACATGACTCCCCGGTCAGTTTGCTGGTGTTCAGAAGGCTTTGCTAGAGCAGAGTCTCAAGGTGAGCCGCTCTAGCATTCCGTCGATTAAACGTTGGTGTACTGAACTCGACCCTGCATGGCTTGTAGCTGGGCAAAGGTCACGTCAGCATCGCTATTGCCCCAGGGGTTGTCGAGGTGGAACAGTCCGGTGGTGGAATCGTAGGAGGTGATGGTGTAAGCATGGCGATTCACCACGCCTGGAATCGTGCCATTCACAAAGCCCACGGTGAGCATTTTGCTGGAGTTCACCAGGTTGACCAGCTCCGTGCGGGTCATTGTGTTGGCATTTTTCGAGGTTGTGTCATAGCCGGTGATTTGTTCCATGACATTGTCCATCCAACCACCGCTAATGCCGGCATAGCTGTTGGTGTTGTCTTGGCCAATCCAGCCAGACTCGTTCACCTGGGCGTAGGCCTTCTCCGCTAATGCGGCCCAGAGCTCGTTGTCCGATTCGGTGTTGGTGCCACCGCCCCAGCCAGCGTATCTTGCAGTGCCGTTGGCATTGGTCGCTAGGTAGCGATCGACGGTGACGTAGTCGCGGCTGCCGTCGGGCTTAAAGAAGCGAACGGTGAAGGTGCCGTCGCCATTGTTCGTGAACATATTGCTGATGACGCTGGGCTTGTCTTGGGCTGCCGCACCCAGAGAGGCCATAAAGTAGCAGTCGCCAACGCCGCCTTGGTCAATATCATCGGTGCTCAAACCGTTTTGGAAAAGTGACCCGCTGGTGTAGCGATAAGTTGTACCTGCTGCTGCATCAGGCCGGTCATTGCCCAGGAACCATTTGCCGACGAGGCTTTCCATACGAGTTGCGCTAGCACCACCGTAAAGGTTGCCAATGCCAGAGCGGGTATTGGCGACGTCACCATTGACGATCTTGCCAGCCAGGTTGTCTACATATTCGGGCTGGTAGCGGTCGGCAACGATGGTGCGCAGGTCGTTGAGTTCAGTGCTGGTGACGCTGCCATAGTCCTTGGTTTCCCGCAGTAGGGTGATCATCTCGCTGCGGTTGGTGGTGGTACCAGCGTTGCGAGCTAGGTTGGTGAAGTTGTTGTCGCCGAGATTACGGTCGTACCAATCGCCTTCGGTGACTTTGAAATAGGTGCGAGCGCGATCGCCGCTGTTGCCACTGGAAACCATTGTGTTTCCGCCAGTCCCGCTCAGATCCCCTGTGATTTGGTTGGTGAGCAGATCGTAGGTCACATTGATATCTCGGCCACCCCCGGCATCTACGTCAATGCGATCATCTGCCCCGGCGAGACCACCATCGCTATCCCACATCTGAATGCCAACGCTGACATAACGGCTGGTGCCATCTACCGTTCTGCTGTGGGACCAGTTGGGTGAAATATCGTTATCGTTGCTGATGCTACCGGTGGTGCGGGTGTGACCGTCAATGGTGATTTTGCTGTAGAAGTCCGCTTGGCTGCCAAAGTCGATGCCACCGTTGAGGGCCGTGACACGGCTAATATCCACATTGACCTGGGGCCGTTTCGCATAGCTACGGAATTCATAGTTGCCGCTACCACTTAGGTTCTTGACCTCTGCGTAGTAGGTGCCACCAGCCAAGACTTTGTTGAGGCTTTCGTTCAAGAAGCCGCCTCGGGTGGAGCTATCGAGTACTTCACCGCTGTCAATTTGTCCGTTGTGGTTTTTGTCTTGAATCAATCGCAGGCTGAGGTTGCTGGTGAGTTCGTTGCCGCCAACGCCAGTCAAAGAGAGTGTTAAATCGCGGATGGCGCTGAGGTCGAACTTAAAATAGTCAACGCTGTCCAAGCCGCCAACGTAGCCTTGACGCGATCGCAGCCCGGTTAGGCTATCCAGATCTTGGGCTGTGCCCAGGCTATAGTTGCTATCGCCCGTGATGATGAAATCTTGGATCGGTGTGAGTACAGGGTTGACCTGAGTTACTAGGGAGTTGGCAAGCAGGGGAGCTGCTGGAGCGAGCGGAGCGGTGGAAATGACTTCTTTTAGGCCGCTCTGCGCTACAGCTTCGGCCTTGTATCCGTCCATCACTTGGTCGATGGCATCGAGGCTGATTGCGCTAGAGCCTTGAAGGTCGTTTTTCTGGATGAGGGGATTGCTGGGTTGGGGGTTAAGGCCATTCAGGGCGCTGACGTGAACAAAGACAGATTCGTTTTGGGAAGTGGTGGCGAGCTTAGACATGGTGATCGACTAATCCAGAAAAACAACTTTGCCGTCCATCCCTCGAACTCGTTTTGGGAGTGGGAGTGAGTGGAGAGTGGTTGGCGTTGGCTGTGTTTAGGGGCTGGTTTAGTGGGTTATGCAGTTGGCGTGAGAGAAAATACGGGATTCGTGGAAGGGATGGTCCCGCAGCCTCTGTGAGTCAACTGTTTGGCGTTTGGAGGTTGATTGGCAGGATGGGAGTATTGCCTGGAGGGCGCTAATCTCGCGATCGCTGAAAACGAGATATCTCAAATGGGAATGCTAGTTCCGGATGCCTGTTCATTCCCCGTGAATTGCATTGGATATGTATTGCTAACTTCAGCCCAGCCATTGCCTCGAGATTGCTGTGAGACTTGAATTTCATCGCAATCTGTTGACATGGAAGGGCGGTTTGCTAAGTGATCTCTCTAGAATGGGAACGCTCAGTATTGGGTGTTTGCCCACCCCCATTAATTAGTTGGACATCTATGACTGATTTCAACACCCAAGATGCGGACTATAAGCGCCGTGAGCAGGAACTCAAAGCGCGGGAGCAGGATATTCGGCTGCGGGAGCTGGAGTTAGAAATTCAGCGCCTGGAAGATCCTAAAACGCCAGCGCCCGAGGCAGATTACTCGCCCACGCAGAAGCATGTTGAGAAGCCTGGCTTCATGCAGCGCTTCTCCCGTAAGGCAAAGCTTGCTGCGCAGTTTATGGCGTTTGCGGCTTTGGGCCTTGGAATCGTCGCCATCGGTCATTTCATCGTTGGCATCGCCTTTGTTTTCTTGGTTGGTGCAGTGGCCTACTTCGTAATCTTTAGCGGAAAATTTGAGAGCTAGTTCATCCATGGAAAATGCAGCAGCGGCCTCTGATTCAGCAGCTATGGGGCAAGGCTTTCTCGGGAATTTGGAGCAGGCGGGGCAACAACGCCAAGCAGCGGCTGGACAGCTTGGGCAAATCATTCGCCTCTTGCAGACTGCTGAAGTTGATGGTGAATCCGCTTCTGGTTCCCTGGAGCTGAGCGAAGAAATCAAGACGCTCTGTCAGGCCCAAGCAAGATTAGAGCAGGGCGTATTTCGCGTGTTGGTACTCGGTGACCTCAAGCGAGGCAAAAGTACCCTTCTCAATGCATTGTTGGGGGAGTCACTGCTGCCTGCCGACGTCACGCCTTGTACTGCATTGCTGACAGTTCTTAAATACGGGACTGAGAAGCAAGTCACCGTTCACTTCAATGATGATAAGCCCAGCGAAAGCCTGGACTTTGATACCTTCAAGCAGCGCTACACCATTTCCCCCGATGAAGCTAAGCGATTAGAGGAAGAGTCTGAGCTGGCTTTTCCAAATGTGAGCCATGCGGTGGTGGAGCATCCTCTAGAACTGCTGAAGCAGGGGATTGAAATTATCGATACGCCGGGCCTGAATGACACCGAAGCTCGCAACCAGAAGGTGTTGGAGTTCGTTCAGTCCTGCCATGCCATTCTCTTTGTCCTGAGCGCGACTCAGCCCTGCACCTTAGATGAACGCCGCTATTTACAGAACTATCTGCGAGAGCAGGGACTGGGCCTGTTTTTCTTGATCAACGGCTGGGACCGCATTAAGGATGGCCTGGTGGATGGCGAGAATGAGGCGGAGCTGAAGGCTGCGGAAGATCGCTTGCGCCAGGTGTTCCAGACGAACTTGACGGACTACTGCGAAGTGGATGGCGAAGATATCTACAGTCGCCGAGTGTTTGAAGTCTCTGCGCTCCAGGCTTTGCGTCGCCGAGTACAAGATGCTGATGCAACATTGGATGGCACTGGCATTGGTGAATTCCTGGCAGAGCTAGGTCGTTATTTGACTCAGGATCGTGCCCAGGTGGAATTGAAGCGCGCTGGTGTGGTTGCGGGTCAAGTGCAGCGGCGAGTGGAGGAGGCGATCGCCCGCCGCATCCCACTCCTAGGCAGTGACACGGGTCGCCTCAAGCAGCAAATTGCTGAGCTGGAAGTGGAGTTTGAACAGCTCGAAGCCATCCGTCGAGAATGCGGCAAACTCGTGCGAGAAACGGGTACGCCTGAAGCCGATAAGGCAGGGCAGTCCTTCAAGGACTTTGTGCTCAAGCTGGAAGCAACCTTCGAGTCAGACTTTGTGGCTTCCCAGCCTAGCTTGGACTTTATCCAGTTTCTTCAGAAGGACAACCGCCAGAAGTTTTACCAAGACTTTCGCCGGGCCTTTGAACGCTATATTCGCGATCGCTTCGCCGCCTGGGAATTTACGGCAAAGCAAGACCTACGCCGCAGCATCGGTAAGTTGAACCAACAACTGGATGAGCAAGCTGCTGCCTATGCGGATGTTCTAGAGGTGATGGACCAGAAGCTTCTGGGCGATCGCTTCTACGCTGCGGGTAAGACCTACCAAGAGGGCAAAGCCCGCATTTGGGTGGACCTGCTGGGCGATATCTTTGGCGAAACGCCGGATGGCCTAAATCGTACGATCAATGCCTTTAATAGCTTCTGGCGTGGCGTTTTTGCTAGCGTACTCAGCTCGGTACTGATTTCTGCAGTGGGCTATGTGCTGCTGGTGTTGTTCACCGGAGGCACGGGCATTTTGCTGAACATCTTTACGGTGTTGGTCGCGGGTACAGGGATTGTTGGTCTCCAAGCTGAGGTGGTGCGCCAGATGTTCCTGCGCTCTACAAAGAAGGAATTTGCCAAGATGCTGCCTCGCATTGCGGAGGAGCAAGGGCCGAAGGTTCAGGCGGCGGTGCAGGATTGCTTCGATAGCTATGAGCGGACCTTGGGCGATCGCATCAAGACAGACATCAGCTCCCGCCGAGCTGAGCTGAATAATTTGGTACGCCAGAAGGAAGCCCGCGAGGTGGACAAGGAACGGGAGACGTTGCGCTTGAAGCAGCTTGAGGTTGATGTCTTGAAAGCAGTGAAGGAATTGCCTGTTGCAGGCTAAGCCGTAAGCCAAAGCGTTAGAATAGCTTTAGCCAAGAGCCTTTGAGACGATTTGCCATGGTCGCGATCCTTGAGCAAGAGCCCCCGATTCTGTCGAGCCAGCGCATTCTTTTGGAAGGGGTGAGCTGGGCGACTTACCAAGCGCTGCTAGCAGAGCTGGGTGACCATCGCTCTGCCAGACTTGCTTATGCCCATGGAACGCTTGAAATTACGATGCCTTCTGATCTCCATGAAACCAGGACGAAGTTGCTGGAGCGG
>CALLPZ010000540.1 GCA_938015405.1 uncultured Pseudanabaenaceae cyanobacterium | reverse complement strand
GCCAGGGCTGAATTCATATCGAGAACATCGGCGATCGCCAGCATTAGGTCCGTAAACCGCCCATGCCAAATGCCAGGCTCCTGGCCATCGGCTCTCCATTCCAGAACAGGCGAGGATTCCTCGGGGCTGTCGCTGCCCTTGAGACAAACGACAATGCCCCCTTCTTCATGGAGTTTGACGACGGGAAAGAGATGGGGGTCAAAATCCTCCACGCCGTCACACATGCTTTGGTAGAGGTCGATCGCTTCATCGAGGGAATAGATGCGATCTAAATAGGAAATTTCTAGGGAGCCCCCATTGCGCCACTGGTAAAGTTCGTAAAATTCTTGGGGGAGGGCAAAGGGGTAGTCGCAAACCTTCCGTTCAATATCCGCACGACTGAGGCCCGGACCTAGCCCCTGAAGATGTTGGGCTAGCCGAGAGCGTCCTGTTTGCATGACGCTTGATATTCGTTCTAGGGCTCTGGAAAGCTCTGACATGCGTAGGACCCCTGCCGATGAATAAGTCAACTGAAAGTCTGGAAAAACCAGTACCAGGCGACCTATTTACGGATCTGACTATGATGCAACTGTACCGGGAATGAGGCGGTATTGTTGTGATCTCATAGGCTCTTTGCAAAGGGTTGCGCATAAATTCGCAAAGCAATTTGCGGAAAATCCTTAGAAAGAAGTGAGGGAATTGAGGCGTTGTGCGGATGCTGATTTAGCCAACGTCTCAATTCCTACTGTTTCTTGCAATACAGCGTTATGACGCTGCGCGACTAGGCTGCACTCCAACCCACATAGGGCAGCTTGCCGACGGTTTGGGCAATGGCATCGGCTTGGGCAACGAGTTGACCACAGGCATCCCAGGTACCGCCCGTGAGCATTTGTTGGGGACCATCAGCCAGGGTGAGAGCGGCGCTGAAGTCGCCACAGGTAACTTGGCGCTGCTCGACATCAACCGTGATGCTGGCATTGGGGTCGGCTTGGACTTTAGCCTGCAGGGTGGCAACGGTCTCGCTATCGGCAACGAGGCAAGGTATGCCCATGGCGAGGCAATTGCCAAAGAAGATTTCAGCGAAGCTCTCACCGATGATGGCTTGGATACCCCAGCGGGCGATCGCCTGGGGGGCATGTTCCCGGCTGGAGCCACAGCCGAAGTTGCGGTTGACCAACAGGACGGTAGCGTCTTGGTATTGAGCTTGGTCAAAGGCATGCTCACCGTTGAGTTGGCTACGGTCATCGGCAAAGACATGGTCGCCGAGGCCATCAAAGGTGACGCATTTGAGGAATCGGGCGGGGATAATGCGATCGGTATCAATGTCGTTGCCTATTAAGGGCAAGGCGCGACCTGTAATGGTGGTGACTTGGGAGTTGGTCGTCATGATGAGAAAGGATGAAAGAAAGAGCGATGGGAACGAGTGATTTAACTCTGAGAAAAAAGAATGAACTGCTTATGGGGCCTGCGATCTCGGAGCTGCCTTGGGAAATCTAGGGATATCTAAATTGCCCTGGAGAGACTGGAAAAAATGGCATCGGATCAAAACAATTGGTTAGAGATTATTGTTGGCCTGATCGCTGGGCATTTCATTAGTCGAATCATGTGGGGACTGTTGCTGTGGATTGTCAGCCTCAGTAACCACACCTCTCCAGCGGGCTTCCTGTTCCTCTACGGCGTTGCTGTGGTCTGTGCTTTTGTGGCTTGGGGCCTGGGCTACGTTGGGACCTATGCCTTTTTCCCTAAGTGCGCCAAGATTTCGGCGGCATTGTCGGGCATGGTGGGCATCTATGTGGCCCTGGCTGTGTTCTTCCACGGCTTCTTTGGCTGGGCTCGGTGGTTTTACCAAAGTGCAGCACCTTGGCCTGGCTTTTTGCTGTAGTCCATCACAGCGCCATATTGCTAGCGTTCGGGGCGAAGTTTTTGGGGAGAGATGACGGATATGGCCGTTTGCTCTCCCCGAATGCCTCGCCCTTTGTGCTGCCTAGCCAACTGAGCCGAGGGGTTGCAAAGGGCAGAGACTACAGCAGTTCCCGTACATCGGAAACCTTGCCTGCGATCGCAGCAGCGGCAACCATGGCCGGGCTCATCAACAGCGTCCGCCCGGAAGCAGAGCCCTGACGGCCCTTGAAGTTGCGATTAGAAGACGATGCGCTGATTTGACGACCCTGGAGCTTATCGGGATTCATGGCCAGGCACATGGAACAGCCCGCCTCGCGCCATTCAAAGCCCGCTGCCTCAAAGATTTTGTCCAATCCTTCCGCTTCAGCCTGTTTTTTGACTCGCTCGGAGCCGGGCACTACAAAGGCCTTAATGCCGTTGGCCACTTGGCGACCCTGGGCCACTTTTGCCGCTTCCTGTAAATCGCTGAGGCGACCATTGGTGCAGCTACCGATGAAGCAGACATCCACGGGGGTACCTTGGATGGCGGTGCCAGGAGCCAGGTCCATGTAGGCATAGGCTTCCTGGATTAGGGGGCGATCGGCTTCGCCAAAGCTATCGGCGGTGGGAACGGATTCGCTGACACCGATGCCCTGGTCCGGGGTGATGCCCCAGGTGACGGTGGGTTCGATGTCGGCAGCGTCAAACTTCACCACGTCGTCGTATTCTGCATCGGCATCGCTGC
>CALLPZ010000539.1 GCA_938015405.1 uncultured Pseudanabaenaceae cyanobacterium | reverse complement strand
GCAAACTTCGCTACGAGCCCGTGGGCTTTGAACTACTGCCTCAAAAATTTACCCTCAGCCAGCTTCAGCAGCTCTATGAAACAGTGCTCAACCAAGCGCTGGATAAACGAAACTTCCGCAAGAAAATCCTCAAGATGGATCTGTTACTTGATACCGGGGAAAAGCAACAGAACGTCTCCCACCGAGCGGCACAGCTCTACCAGTTTGATGAGGCAAAGTACGAAGGCTTGAAGCAGACAGGCTTTGTTTTTGAGTTGTAATGGGCTTCCCGCAGCCGATTAAAACTGTGGATTATGGTCCTGCTCGTAGCAGAACCCTTCTTGCCAATGGCGTGAGCTTCCCTGGCAGTCAGTCTTCTTTTCGACCCAAGGTAAGGCTGCAGGATGAATCGCGATCTCATTAGGCATCGCGACTTTTTGGTTCTGTAGGGTGGTGCTAGCTGTAGCCGCCTTCTTCCCTTGGATGGCGCTATAGCCAGCACCGCCTAGGGCAAGCCCAGCGAGTAACCCCATGCTCATCGCCATGCCAATGCTGGCGCTCGTCCATTTCTTTTGGGTCTCGTTCCGCGTTTGGGCGCGACGTTCGAGTCCAATGAGCGTCACAAAGTAGAGGCGTTTGGGCACCAATGGAAATGAGATACGCATATCCACGGCATGGTGCCGAGGCCCAGTCATCGTTTTGTAGAGAGCCAACAACTCTTCTTCTGAGAGTTTTGCTACGACTGATTCGGGCAGGCGCTTGAGGACCTGGCGTACATGGGGACCAAAGCTATAGGGAAGTGTGGATTCTGGGAGAGAGCTGCGTTTGAACTGCACGGGAGTCTGTAGGTGAGAAAACTTAAGCGGTCTTAGTTGGGTAGTGCACCTAATGCTCAGCGGTCTCAGTCCTGTGTTTCCCAGTACTTGCCCGGGCACGCTTCTAAGGTAACTGGCTCTCTAGGTTCTCCCACCTCAGTGGATTTAAGGATTCAAGCGAGAAGTAAGCCCAGGGTTTCACGCGCTTTCATGAAAATGCTCTAGCAGAAGGATTTCGCATTCAAGGCAGATTTTGTTTGCTGATTGCTGCGATCTCTTTAGCTAGTCAGGGGTTGGCCACCATTGCTCACAGCCTTATTCCAGAGGAATCACGCAAGAGAAAATTGAGATCCTGGCCTACGCTATCCGTAAACACACGGTCAGCCGATGGGCGGGTTGTATGTTTTGCGGGGTGATGTGGGTTCTGGGGATCTTTTTTATTTACTCAGCATGAATAATCTGAGATTGCCCAATTTTTCGAGGTTCCAGACATGGCTCTGTGGGTGAGGAGGCTGGCGATTCCCATGATTGTCGACTAGATATTGCTTTGCCTTAAATTTAATTTCTGGGACGATTAGGTTCAGAGACTCCGTGGACCGCTCTATTCAAAAAGACCGTGACTGAGCTGCGGTGTTTCGCATCTCAGTCACGGTCTTCGGGCCGACCTATGGGATTTGGAAGCGGGCGTTAGGAGATGATGAAGTCCTAGAAGCGATTGGCGAATGGTTTGCGACTGCTATGCGATCGCGCCTGCCGTAGGGGCACCCGGTAGGCTAACGACGCCACCTTGTTCTTGAGTTTGTGCTCGCCAAGATTGCTCATACAACCCGCCCTGCTCCAACAAGCTCTCATGGGTGCCGGTTTCCACCATTTCACCACCTTGCATGACGAAAACTACATCGGCCCGTTTGGCCAGGGTAAAGCGATGGGTGATGACAATGGCAGTGCGTCCTTCTGCCATCTGCCGGAAGCGGTCTAGCCAATCATGCTCTGCCCAGGAATCCATAAAACTGGTGGGCTCATCCAGGACAACAATGGGGGCCTGACGCAGGAATGCCCTCGCCAAGGAGATGCGCTGCCATTCGCCTCCGCTGAGCTCCACGCCGCCTGAGAACCATTTACCCAATTGAGTTTTGGGACCGTTGGGCAGCTTGGCGACGATCTCTTTTGCACCAGCTGCATCTAGGGCTTGTTGGATGCGATCGCTATCTTGAGATGCATAGACATCCCCGATGGCAATGTTCTCTTCCAAGGTCTTTTGATAAGTCACCGGGAACTGGAACATTACCGTTAGCAGCTGTCGCCATTCTTGGAGGGAGTAGCTGCGAATGTCCACGCCATCTAGCTCAATTGCACCGGAGTCGGGGTCATAAAAACGGCAGAGCAGCTTGATTAACGTGCTCTTACCAGCGCCGTTCTCGCCGACGATCGCTACGATTTTATCGGCAGGCAGGGTGAGGTTGAAGTTCTGAAAAATCCAACGCTCCGTGCCGGGGTAGCGGAAGCTCACATCCCGTAGACGAATCTCCGATTTGGGACTGGCAGGAATGGGCAGAGGCTGCGGCGGATCCTTCACAGTCGGCTCCAGGCTTAAGAAAGCAAAGAGATTGCCGAGGAAGAGAGTATTGCCATAGATTTGCCCGATTTGCGTTAAGCCGGCTCTGGCTAACGACTGACCTCGGTTGAAGGCTTGGTAGAACAATGCCAAGTCGCCCAGGGTAAACTTGCCTTCCAGGGTTTGCATCAGCATCCAAGCCAATACACCCGCCGCCACGATTAGGCTAACCAAACCACCGCCGAGCTGAGCCAAGCTTTGACGCTTGACTAGGCGAATGTTCTCTTTGCGAAGGGTGCGGCGGAAGCCGTGGTACAGCCCCTGAAGATAATCGCCCAAATTAAAGAGCCGTAGTTCAGCTGCTGTGTAGCTCTGGGTAATCAAAAAGTCATGGTATTCCGCCTGGCGACGGAGGGGCGTCATGCGCTCCCACCACTTGTGATACTGACGGTTGAACTTTAGGAGAAAGTAGAATGCCGGCAAAGCACCCACAATCAGT
>CALLPZ010000538.1 GCA_938015405.1 uncultured Pseudanabaenaceae cyanobacterium | reverse complement strand
TGTTTCAGCGCCCCAATCCCTTCCCGAAGTCGATCTACGAGAATGTGGCCTATGGTTTGCGGGTACAAGGGGAGAAGCGTCGTCGCGTCATAGATGAAAAAGTTGAACAGTCTCTTCGCGCCGCTGCCCTTTGGGATGAAGTCAAGGACCGGCTGACCGATGTCGCTAATGCTTTGTCCGGTGGTCAACAGCAGCGCCTCTGTATAGCTCGTGCCTTGGCAACGGATCCAGAGCTCATTCTCTTTGATGAACCGACTTCGGCTTTGGACCCCATCGCTACGGCCAGCATTGAAGAGTTGATGTCTAGCCTCAAGGAAAAGGTGACGATTTTGGTCGTGACCCACAGCATGCAGCAGGCCGCACGTATTTCTGACTACACGGCCTTTATGTACTTGGGGGAGTTGATGGAATTTGGTAAGACTCGTCAGATGTTCCAAGAACCGACTCAACAGCGCACGCGAGATTATATTAGCGGTCGCTTTGGTTGATGCCTTGAAGACCTGGTTTCACAGGGGGCGTGATCTTCTGCTAGCCCTGTGAAACCAGCTCTCTTGGTTGTTTGGGGAGAGGGGGCGGCGAAGGGATTATAGGGCCAGGGGAAAGTATGACTGGGTCTTAGAGCAGTCTTAACCTGGCCTTTCAAGAAGCTTGCTCTTCCCTTAACTCTTTGAGGCCGAGAATGGCGTTGAATGTAGTTGTGGCTTCAGTATTTTCTGTTACAGAACGCACTACGAATTGAACTGTTTGGCGTTCGCCTACTCAATGCCAGCCTAACTTGATTGTTGCTTTGATTGCGATCGGGAGCTTGAATCTTGTCGAATGAGGAACTCATTGCCCAAGCTCAAGCTTGGGGGTTTAGATGTGAAATAGACCCAGATGGGAAAATGAAAATATTTCCTCTGAAGGAAGAAAATAAAGAATGGCATTTGATGTTGCAGGGTCAGTATTGGGTGATGTTTTCCCAGGGCCATGCTTCCCTCAATTTTTATCCCGAGGATGCCGCTAGATTCTTAAGTAAGCAGCGATCGCATTAGGGACTAACGATGCTGCATGGCGGTTGAAACCCTATCGATGTAGGTGAGAAAAACTGATGACCCTTGAGCCTGCCTGGGCGGACACCGGTTCTGTGAGGGGTCAGTCGTAAATTCTTTTACCAACTGCTGATGTGATCTTCTACCCGCCTTGTTTCTGTGGCTTTCTGTCGAGATGTGATTGATTTCGCCTGAGTTAGGTGCGTTTTGCAATAATTCTCTGTTGTTTGGTCGGGAATAGATCTAGAATCTCATAACTCCGGGTAAGCAAATAACTGCTGAACCAGTGCTCAAGTGTCTGTTTGGAAAGAGTCTTGACTCGTTGCTCCCGCTGAATCTAAAAGGAGCCATTTTGTCATGTCTAGTTGGCAACCTAGCCCTAGGTTTTCAGTCGGAGGTTGGGTCTATGCGCTGCGGCTACGACAGAGCGATTGCTTGCAGATAGAAGCCTTGGACTGGAATGAGCGTCTCTATGAATGGACGTATCAACTCGTCGGTCAGTCGGGCTGGCATCGCCAGAGCAACTTGGTTGATTGTGATGAATGGCGACAAAATCTTTAAGTTGTGGCCGGGGGAACACTGCAACTGGTTTGTATGTTGACAGCTCTGGTTGCTTTGCTCCGTCTATTTGGGACCTGTCGCATTTAGGAATGGCAGGCAGTCACTGGATTTATGTTGCGGTTTCGCTTGGGGAAGTTTTGATGGATTGTCTGAGGGATGGGCGATCGCGCTACACCCTGGCTGCTGATTGGAGGTGGTTGTAGAGTGTGTCGCGCTGGGCAATAGGGCGATGGATGGATGCGATCGCTCCCCGTAAGTCTTCCGCTGTTTGGCAGGTACCGCCTTTAGCTCCAGCCATGGAGGTGATGTGCTCTTCCATGAGTGTGCCGCCGATGTCATTGCAACCCCAGCGCAGTGCTTCAGTGGCACCTTCGAGGCCGAGCTTGACCCAGCTGGGCTGGTGGTTTTTGATCCACTTGCCCAGGAACAAACGGCTGACAGCGGTGAGTAAGAGGGCATCGTTGAGGATGGGTTGGTCGCGACCGACGCGGCGGCGTAGGGGCTTGGGGGCATGTTCGCCGACGAAGGAAAGGATGATGAATTCGCTGATGCGGGCAGGGTGGCCCTTGGCTTCAGCGAGGTTTTGTAGGTGGCGCAGTTTGTCGAGATGGGCAATTTGCTGGCGAGGGGTTTCGATGTGGCCCGCCATCATGGTGCTAGTGGTGGGCATGCCTAGGCGGTGGGCGGTTTCGACAACTTCGAGCCACACCGTAGCACTGAGCTTCTCGGGGCAAAGGATTTTGCGGACGTCATCGTCTAGGACTTCGGCGGCGGTGCCGGGCATGGAGCCGAGGCCTGCATCCCGCAGGGCGATGATGACCTGTTCAAAGCTGAGCTGATCTTCTCGGGCGATGAACTCCACCTCCTGGGGAGAGAAGGCGTGGAGGTGGAGGTCGGGGAAATCTTCTTTGATGGTGTGGATGAGCTTGAGGTAGTAGGCAAGAGAGCTGCCATCAATCTTGGCTTCGGGGTGGAGGCCGCCTTGCATGCAGATCTCAGTGGCACCAACGCTGACGGCTTCAGCGGTTTTTTCACGAATGGTGGCCCAGTTTAGCCAGTAGGCTCCGTCATCACCACTGTCCCGACGGAAGGCGCAGAAGCTACAGTGCTGCTCGCAGATGTTGGTGAAGTTGATGTTGCGGTTGATGATGTAGGTGACGGTGTCACCCACGAGTTGCTGACGCAATTGATCTGCAGCTTGCTGGATCGCGGCGATCGCCCCCTCATCCTGTTGCTCTAATAAAAAGACGCCTTGATCAATGGTGAGATCTTCCCCATGGAGAGCGGCTTGGAGGATGGAGCTGAGCTCAGTTTGTTGAACAGGGGAGGGCAAAGGCGACATGGCGCAAAAATTCGAGAAACAGCCTTCTGTCAGCATAGAGGGTCTATGGAGAATGCAGGTGAGAGTAGCCCATGTTTTGATGGCTGTTGCGGGAACTGGCATGAGGGGAAGCAAGGACGTTGGACAATAACGCTGGTGTGTTCCGCTGTCTCTGAGAGCATGCTTCGACGAAAGCAGAGGCGATGGCGATCCGGTTTAGACCCCGAAGAGGCTGTTCCAGCAGGTGAAAAGTCTAAAGGGCAAGAGCAGAGGTCTGGGGGATGCTGGGCTTTGGATTGCTTCAGCATGGATATGGATAGCTGAACTTTGCGCAAGGACCGCTGGACTCACTTGCTACACATATTGTCAATCCAGTTGTTGTTTGAAGCTTTGGGGAGACTCAACTCTAGTTTTTCTAAGCTGATGTTTTCTCTGAATAAAGAATGCTAGAGAATAGG
>CALLPZ010000537.1 GCA_938015405.1 uncultured Pseudanabaenaceae cyanobacterium | reverse complement strand
GGCGACGAACGTAACTCCCAATGCTAGCAATGAGATTGATTTGGACGATATTGTCGTTCCCGTAGATGCTACAGCTGGAACGAAGGGTGTCTTAGTTCGCTACAGCGAAAGCAGCGGTGTCGGTCCTACTGCCATCGGTGGCTATGGTGAAGTGGAAACTTACCAAATTACGGTGGGTGAATCCCAACCTGCTCTGACTTTGGTCAAGCGAGTCACTTCTGTTGCTGGCACACCCATCATCACCTTTACGGACGATGGCACACCCAACAACGAAGATAACGATCCCAAATGGCCTGAAAACTACCTGGCCGGTTCCATCAACACCAGCACCGCCGCCCCTGGCGACGAAATTGAATACACCATCTACTTCCTCTCCAGCGGTAACGATGCCATCACAAACCTCAACATCTGTGACATGGTGCCTGAGCACACGACTTACCAAAACGGAACAGATTCTATCCAACTCTCTTTCAATAACTCACTGACGACCTTCACCAATCTTGCAGACACTGACAAAGGTGAGTATTTCAATACGATCCCCGCTGGAATCAATTGCCCTGCGAGCAGTGGCACCAACGGCATTCTCGTGAAGGTCGTGGAATCTCCTGATGTCGTTGAAAATGCAACCACTGCTGACACACCAGACAACTCCTTCGGCTTTGTGCGCTTCAAAGTGACCGTGGACTAGCCCTAAGTAAAAGCGGTTAGACTGAGCTTTTTAAGGCTAGGTCCAATCGAAAAAAGGGGTTACAACAGCTGACTTGAGCCAAGCATCGCGCTTAGCTCAAGTCAGCTGTTTGTTTAAATAAGCATCTATTTGAAAACCGATATCCAACATCACGAAGGAGCATCTAAGCACCCACATGAAGCATCATTTAATACATCAGACCCCACATAGGTAACCAATCAAAGCACAGAGTGCGCCATAGCGAATATTCAGCAAGAGGAGAAATTTAAGGCTTCAAATCCTACGAATTACAACAGCATGTAACGCTAGCACCACTACTCTCAAACTAGGTTAGATTAAATAGAGATAGACCTGTACATCTTCTCGTACAGCCCATACATTAAGACTAGCTATGCTATACAGTTCATCTCCCTCCAAGCTCAATTCAACAGTCGTTTTTATTGATGCTGGAGTGCAGAGCTATCTGACTTTGGCAGAAGGCGTTAACAGCGATGTAGCTGTCTACATTTTGGCTCGGGAGTCTGATGCAATTGAACAGATTACGGATGTCTTAAAAGGTCAATCTTCCCTCGAATCCGTACACATCATTTCCCATGGAGCACCCGGTTGCCTGTACCTGGGAGATACTCAACTCAGCCTGAGCAGTTTGGATCGCTACCGTTCGCAGCTTCAGCAGTGGTTTAACGCCAGCAGTCAGCGTTCTTTAGTCTCCCTGGCAATCTACGGCTGCAATGCAGCGGCAGGGGATGCGGGCGAAGAATTCTTTACCAAGCTCGGTCAAATCACTGGTGCACAACTCTATGGTGCCACTCAAAAAGTCGGGAACATTGCTCAAGGAGGAACTTGGCAGCTGGCTCCTCAAGCAAACCCAAAGCCCACAGACGTTCCTCAAGTGCCTTTAACAGAGCAAACACTGGTGACCTATCCTGGCACCTTCGCCCCACAAAATTTTGAGGAATATGGCGTAGTCTCCACAAAGATTGAAAACATATTTGCCTCTCCCAATGGTCTATTTTTTGATGGCAATGGGAAATTGATAGTGGGAGGAAACTTCAATCAGAACACTGTTTTGATTCGTCGCAATAGTGATGGCAGCATTGATGAGAGCTTTGCAGACAATGGTTTGCTTACAATCAATGGATTAACCAACAGTAGCGTCATTCCTAGCGCAGCCAATAAGTTTGTCCTAATTGGAGCAAATGGCTTCTCGTCTTCGGTCTTTCGCGCCTCTCGTTACAACAATGACGGAAGCTTAGATACAACATTTGGCACCAATGGAGAGCTTGAGGTCAATCTCGCCTCCTTTTTGAGTACAAGCTTTGGCAACTCAGTTGGTTTCACCACAGATTCTAGTGGGAAAATCATTGCTGTAGGCAACCTGAATGGAGATATTGCCCTTGCTCGCCTCAATACAGATGGGAGTTTGGACTCAAGCTTTGGAACCAACGGCTTTACGCTCACAGACTTTGGTGGCTCCTTCGAAGTTCCCAATACAGTTCGCGTGGATAGCGATGGCAAGCTAGTCGTCAGTGGCCATGCTTCCAATGGGAGTACCAATGACTTTTTGCTTGTTCGCTACAACAGTGACGGTAGCCTTGACAGTAGCTTTGGCACAGGCGGGCGAACGCTAACGGATTTTGGCAACACGAATGATATCAATGCCAGCCTGACGATAGACGGTAATGGCAAGCTACTGCTAGGCGGCCGTGCCACGGATGCTGCCACCGGAAATGATGACTTTGCCCTCGCTCGCTACAACAGCGACGGAAGTCTGGATAGTAGTTTTGGTAGTAGCGGTACCGTTCGCACCGATCTCGGCGGCGCAGAGTATGGTGGGGGAGTTGTCGAAGTCGCTGGTGGAAAGCTCATCCAAGCCGGCACTAGCGTCACTACAAGACCTGCTGGCGGCGGCATAGCATTCGACTATCAGTCCATATTTCTGCAATACAACAGCGACGGCAGCCTGGACAGCAGTTTTGGCAATAACGGAGTGGGGCAGGGCATTGGCGGTCCTCTGGCTGTCGATGCCAATGGCAAACTTTTTGGGGCTTCCTCGCAAGCTGATGTGACTGGTGCGGCGTTAACCGTTGTGAGTTACGACGATGCCTTAAAGAATACCGAAACATTTCTGTCATGGCAGACAGATAGTAGCGCGAGTGATTTTGGCCAAGTCAGTGCCGTCAGCTTGAGCCCCATCGGCGCATTCAACACCGCTTTAGGTCGCACTATCACCGATACCAGCTGGCAGTTCCAAACCACAGGCGACTTCAATGGTGATGGACAAGAAGATGCTGTGCTGCGGCAATTTGGTGGCTCAAACCAAGTGCTGCTCTGGACGCTAAATTCTGATGGCACCGTGATCGCCTCAGAGCGGTTTATTGGACGCTCGATTGAAGACCCCAATTGGTCGATTAAAGGTGCAGCCGACTTCAACAATGACGGTAATACCGATCTTCTCGTCCGCAATGCCAATGCGGACCTCAATGTTGTTTGGTATCTGGATGCCCAACAAAACATCGTTTCCGAAAAACTCATCGGGCGAGGATTCCAAGACAATGATTGGAAAATCATCGCGACGAATGACTTTAATGCAGATGGCCAAGCAGATATCCTGCTACGGAATGAGGTGTCTGCACAACTTCTGGTTTGGCAGTTGAATGGTGATCAGATAGAAACAGAGTATTTAGCTGGTCGCGTTATCTCAGATACAAACTGGCGGGTGGAAGGCAGTCGTGACTTTAATAATGATGGACATGCGGATTTATTAGTCCGCAACGCTTCCATCCAACGCTCTTTCCTCTGGCTCATGCAAAACGGTCAAATCCAACATGAGCTCCCAGTCAGCGGTGTGCCATTGGGGGGCTCACAATTATTGGTGTAGCCTCTCAACTTTTGAGTCTAGCGGGAGGCTCAAGGACAGCTTCCTGTTGGACAGATCAACCCAAAGGCTCTGAATACCATGGCAAAAACGACCTCTGACGACCTGTCAAAGGTCTATCTTGTCCCCATTTCCATCGCATTATCCTGACCAGGCAACAACCGAAGAGGAGAGGTGAGGGGTCAGACCCATTATTCAGACAAAATTATCGCTGTTTTGCTCTGGGAAATGGGAATTCTGAATCCAGGTTACCTATTCCGAGGAGAGTCCGTAGTGGCGAATCTAGAACTGTTGGAGCGCTTGAAGGCGATCGCGAACACTGGCAGTCCTGATGCGATCGCCCAAGAGATTTCCAAGCTGGACCTTGCTGGTGCAGATCTCTCTGGCCTAAACCTGAGCAGCACCAACCTCCAGGGAGCAAACCTTAGCGGAGCAAACCTCAGTGGCACCGACCTCTCTGGGGCAAACCTCAGCCGAGCACAGCTCCAAGGCAGTAACCTCAGCGGTGCCGAGCTACAGGGGGCGAACCTCAGCGGCACTGACCTCAGCGAAGCCCAACTCCGCACGGCTTGCTTAGATGGCTGTGATCTCCGCCGTGCCAATCTTCGGGGCAACGACCTCAGTGAAGCGACGCTCTACGAAGCGGACCTCAGCGAAGCCAATCTCAGCGCTGTAAAACTCAGCCGGGCGAATCTGGGACGGGCAAACTTTAGCTGTGGCAATTTGACCGATGCCGATTTGGGCGAAGCCAGTTTGGCTGGGGCCAATTTCAGCGGGGCCAACCTAGGCGGCGCAAAGCTCAGTCATGAGGTTAGCGAGCGCCTCAGCTCCAGCGCCGCGAATCTGCAAGGGGCTGTGTTTATCTAACGTAAAACGCCCGGTTGGCATTGCAATTCGGATATTCAGCCAAAAGGTCCATGGAGCATTTCTCTGCCATGGACCTTTTGTTCGTTGCGATTGCTAGGGACAGAGCGAGCACCTCGCCCCCATCCCCTCTAGCTCTGTCCCATCAAAATAAAGGCCCCCCAATCCGCAGGGTCAGGATAGACCTCCATGGTGTCCAACATCGCCTGACGCAGGGCTTGGGCCTTATCAGGCTCTGTTTGAAGATTTTCGTAAAACTGCTCCATTAGCTCTGCCGTAGAGAAATCTGCCACAGGCCACAGCGATGACAGGACGCTAGGAACCCCCGCCGCAAAGAAAGACCGTGAGAGACCTACCACGCCATCACCAGTGATAGCGCCTCGTGCAGTGTCGCAGGCACTCAACACCGCGAGATCTGCCCTGAGTCTCAAGTCCATAATTTCCTCAGCAGTGAGGAAGCCATCGCCTCCCTCAGCCGTCAACGCCAGGGAGCTATTGAGGCCATGTTGCTCATCAAATAGGCCATGGGTGGCGAAGTGGAGAATGGGTGAGGTGAGCATCTCTTGGCTAACCTTGCCCTCATTGGCACGCTTGCCGATTAAGGGCTGAGTTTTCAACAGCGGTGAAATCTGCTGTGCTTCAAACTCCGACCCCGGCAAGGGTGACAGCTGCTGGGGAGCTTGACCGGGAATAGCAGGCAGGTGAGGCATAACCGGATTGCCCACCACTAAGGCCTGGGCAATTTCTGCGGCGGCCAACCGGGTTGACTGGGCAACTTCTTTCTTCTTCTCCGTCAAGGCCAAGGCCTGAATGGAGGTGATGATACGCGGGGTGTGACGTTCAACCAAGAACTCACCCTGCTGATCCTGCAAGGCTGCAAAGGGAACCATCAGCAGCGCCTTATGGGGCACTAGCACAACCGTCTCCTCAGCCTCTTTGGGCAGAGCATCAGCAATCGGCTCAATCAGCAGGCGATGGAATTCCTGCAGGGGCTCATAGTTTTGTCGAGCCAAGGCTTCGGGCTCAGGCAGGCGACTGGCAATCAGCTCGGCCTGGGCGGTATTAAAAGCAAAGCCACCCCGAGTATTGCCTCGGCTGCTGATTTGGCCACGCTGCTGAGCCACCCATTGGGCTAGGGGCTGCTCCAGCTCATCCAAATCTTGCTGATGGAAGGTCACTGTACCACTGGGAGGAATGACCCAGGTCAAGAGGCGCTCCGGAGCATTAGAGTCCGGCGCATTGGAGGTCTCTACATAGGTTTGGGTGAGGGGATGAATGACGGCATATTGAACAATCGTGGCCGCTTCATGGCGAGCAATTTTGCGAATCTTATTGAGATCGGGGGGGGCTGAGATTTCCTTATGGTCAGCATGGCCTTTGACGACTTCATGGTGTCCATGGTTGGCAACCAAACGCTGGGCTAGCAGCTCGTTGAAGGCTCTGGCTCGGCTTTGCTCTGACACCACTAGTGCTTCTTCAAAACGCTCTTGGGCAATGAGGGTTTCCTGGAGGCGATCGTACAGGGTCACATGGGCATCAAACAGGGTGACTTTTTGTTGATCCCACAACCCATGACGAAGGTTCTCAAAAGCGGCGATCGCCCCTTTAAACTTCTGCTCCGCTGGCCTGAGTTTCCCCTGCAACAAATACACTTCACCCTGCTGACGCAGCAGCATAATGCCAGTCATAGCATTGCCCATCTGCCGGGCTGGGTTAGCCACAATGTCATATTGAGCTAAGGCTTGGTCAAACGCTCCAGCCTGGACATAGGTCTGGCCTAACATGAGGTGGAGGCGAGCCAACACGGGGCTAGGTTGCCCCTTGCTGATGGCATCAGTCAAAATTAGCTCAGCCTTGTCTAGCTGGCCTTGCTTCAGCGCCACTTGGCCCAATTGCAGCCGCGCACTCATTTGCCCCTTTACATCTTCAAGGGCAAGGGATTGCTCTAGGGCATCGGTATAGGCCTGCTCCGAATCTTCCCAGCGCTCCATCTCCTGATAGATCCAACCCAGTCGCTGCAAGACTCGGCTCTGGCCCAATGAATCATTAATTTCGCCATAGGCCGCTACGGCATCGCGGTAGGAGGTCTCAGCAATTCTCATTTGACTCAAATCCCAGTTCACATCCCCCAACAATTGGAGGGCCTGGGCCTGGTCAATCGCATCTCCAGGAAGCTTAACTGCAGTCTTGGCAACCGCCAGGGAATCAGCGTAGCGACCCAAGGAGCGATGGAGCCGCCCCAGGGTCAGTTGATATCGACGCCGCTCATGGGGTCGAGTCTTGGACAGGTGAGCCTCAGCCTCACCAAGCTGTACCTCTGTCTCGGGAAACTTACCATTGTCGATAAAAATTTGAGCCTGGGTCAAGGCTCGATGGGCAAGCAGTTCAGGAGCCAATGGACCTTGGGCATCCAATTGTTGCAGGAGACCTTGGGCAGCGGGCAATTGGCCCAGATAGACATTCGTCAGGGCAAGGTCGAGCAAAATCGACTGCAAGCGAGACCGGTCCTGGGCAGAAGCAGCCCGAGCCAGCTCCAGCTGCAAAGCTTCCCTCGCCTTCCTGAAGTTCCCTTGGCGCAGGAGAATCTGACCTTTTCCGTACTCCGCCTCGTCCTTCGCTCGGGTTCGGCCATAGCTAATCAGCCCATCGCCTAGTCCCCCAGCCTGGGGCAAGATCACTTGGGCCTGTGAGGATGGCTCTTCAGCAGCGATCGCCGCAGAATCCAGGGTGGGGAGTAGGGGAGCAGCGAGCCCCAAAAGGGCCAAACCGAAGAGGTTGGCGTTCCAATCACGAAGAAGTTGCATAGTCGACTGAGTTGACGCTGTGAGTAATCAGGCCCTGGGATGCACCAAGGCGGGGTAAATGCGCACTCCCATCACGGCTAGAACTGCGCGGCTGAATCGCACGAACCCCCAACCCTTCATACCCAACTCAAACTCTCTCACCGGAGAATGAACCTAGTGATTTAGAAGGGGTCTCAGCCCTCAATCCAGTAGAAATCGGCTGGGGAGAGCGGGAGATTGGGGAGCTAGAAGAAGAGAATCAGGTGAACGTGCCAACTGACGACTTAAAGGAGCCTACTCAAGGTAATCCTGCATAAGGCTTCGCTTCTGAGGTCCTATAAATACGGCTTGACTCACTTGCATCGTGCCCAGGCTTTACCCCTGCCCCAACAGGTTCTCAGCAATTTCTAAGGTTGGGGATTTTCTGGCGAGCAAAGACTAAACCAGGACAAGACCGACCCCTTGAAAACCCTCTGTTGAAATCTCTCGACGGAATCCAACCGTTTGATTTATCACGATTGCTCAACGAATCTTTATGCCGACTTGAACCGTATTTGTTCCTTATCCGGTTTACCTTCGTTGATAGGAATATCACAACAATCCCTTCACGAGCGAGCTGAGTCATGTTGCCCTCCATTGTTGCCCAGGTTGCTGCCGCTGCCCTATTGCCCAAACTGCTTCCTCTCACTGGCCTGGGAGCAGTAACGCTGCTGGGCTGGCGCCAGTGGCAGCGATCGCAAAAATCTAAACATCTCCAAGACCTACCGGGACCCAAGCGTCATTGGTTGTTAGGCAACATTCCTCAAATTCTGGGCGCAGTCAAACAGAAGACTTACTTCAAACTGATGGCTGATTGGAGCCAAGAATATGGCTCGGTTTTTATTTGCTGGATCAACAAGGTTCCCATGTTGATCTTGAGCCAGCCCGAGGCGATCGAACGCACCATCATCAATGGCATGCGAGATGGCAGCTTGATCCGGTCCCAGCGCTCTGTCCATGCCTGGAATGACATCAGCGGGCCCATTCTAATCGGGCAAAGTGGCGAAGCCTGGCAGTGGCGCCGCAAAGCCTGGAATCCAGAGTTTAGTGTGGTGGGATTGTCGTCCTACTTGGGTATGGTCCATGGCGCTTGCAGCCAGGCAACCGAGACTGTGAGGGCAGCAGGCCCAGACATTGTCAAAGCTGACCCACTCTTTGTGGAGCTAACCATGCGGGTGATTTCTTGCTTGATGCTGGGCATTCCGGTGGAGCGAAATGCCGTGACGCCAGAAGGTCCACCGCTGGATATTGAGAAGGTCTATAACGCCATGGCGGTGATGAGCTATCGTTTTTTGCGCGTGGCGACGGGGGAGAAAAGCTGGCAAAAGTATTTGCCCACGCAAAATTCGAAGGACTATTGGGCAGCTCGGAACGATATCGAGTCAATGTTGGCGCCCAGGGTAGACTTGGCCTTACAACTGCGGGATAGCGTGGAGATCCCCGAGGGGCAGACCAGTGAGCTATTTCGCAATTGTATGTTGGTGAAGATTGCAGCAAAGGAGCCTCGCTATGGCAAAAAGGATTTGATTGCAGAGGCGATCGAGTTGCTGATTGCAGGGACAGATACCACCGCCCATACGTTGTCCTACGCCATGGCGGAGTTGGCCTTACATCCAGAGGTGGGAGCCAAGGCTAGGGCTGTAGTGGATGCTGCTTGGGAGAAGCATGGAGAGCTGGGCCAGGAGGCGTTGAAGGAGTTGAATTATATACGGGCCGTGGTGAAGGAGACATTACGACTATATTCAGTCGCATCGGGTTCAACGCCACTGGAAACTGTTCAGGAAACGGAAGTCGAAGGAATTCGGCTTCCCGCTGGAAGCCGAATTTTCTGGTCGATGATTGCAGCCGGGCGAGATAGCGAGACCTATGATGATCCGAATACTTTTAGACCGGAGCGTTGGCTCAAGGAGGGAAATGGCAAAGGGAGTCCATCACTACCGGTGGTTCAGTTTGGCTCAGGTTTTCACCGTTGCTTGGG